>JAGNPU010000028.1 GCA_017989485.1 Neisseriaceae bacterium | reverse complement strand
GGCAAAGTCCAAAAAGTACAGTTTGCGGTCTATGTCTTTCTTGATCGCCGTTTTGCGCTCTTCGGTCACGTCATCCCACTTATTCACCGCCACCACCAAAGCCCGCCCTGCCTCTAAGGCAAAGCCGGCAATCGTGGCGTCTTGATCAGCGATGTCTTGCTGGGCATCCAACACCAACACCACCACGTTGGCGGCCTCAATCGCGCGCATGGTTTTGATCACTGAGAATTTCTCAATGGCCTCATCCACTTTGCTGCGACGACGCACGCCTGCTGTGTCAATAATCGTGTACGGCTTGCCCTGACGTTCAAAATCAATGTGGATGCTGTCCCGCGTGGTGCCGGCTTGGTCAAACGCAATCACGCGCTCTTCGCCCAAGATGGCATTCACCAACGTTGACTTACCGACGTTAGGACGGCCAATAATCGCGAACACGGGGTGATCGTTGGCGACTTCTTCTTCAGAAGCATCGGGAAAGTGTTCTAGCACCTCCTCAATCAGGTCGCGAACGCCCTCACCGTGGGCACCCGAAATCACCACCGGCTCGGTCAAGCCCATTTCGTAAAATTCTGCCGTCACCACCGAGCGATTCATGCCTTCGGCCTTATTCACCGCAATGAATACAGGGCGGTCGCTTTGACGCAACCGGTTGGCAATCATTTTGTCTTGGGGGGTCAAGCCCGCACGGGCGTCCACCAAGAAAATTACTGCGTCGGCTTCATCAACGGCTTGCAGGGTCTGCTTGGCCATTTCGAATAAAATGCCGCTGTCCACTACCGGCTCAAAACCGCCGGTATCCACCACTAAATAAGGCTTGCTGGCGCCCTTGCCGTGGCCATAGTGGCGGTCACGGGTCAAACCCGGTAGGTCTGCCACCAGCGCGTCTTTGGTGCGCGTGAGGCGATTAAACAATGTAGACTTACCTACGTTAGGACGTCCAACCAAAACAATCGTGGGTTTCATTAACTAATACCTGCTCCAACCAGCATCAACTTACCTGATGCGCCTTGTAATAAAGTCATGCCGTCTAGACGTTGTGGCTGAGCCGTCAACGCGCCAACCGGCAGTTTTGTACGGCCAATAAAGGCACCCGTTAATGGGTCCAAAATATGGGCATACCCTTCGAAATCCACCACCACTAAACCATTTTTCAACAAAATAGGCGCAGAGATTCTTCTATTCTTCAATTCTTCATTTTGCCACACGGGCTTGCCGTCGGCGCGGTTAAAAGCCGAAACCAAACCATTGTCTTCGCTCAGCACCACCAGATCACCATAGACTTCTGAGCCCTTACTAGACGACAGGGGTTGCGACCACATCGGCTGCCAGTCACGCATGTCGTAACAGGTCACCGCACCTTGAAACGCCGCGGCACAAATTTGTGGGCCATCCATAATCGGGTGGCTCAACACTTCGGTCACGCGGTCAAAATCGGTGGCGCCGCTAGGAAACGCAATTGGGGCTTCAAATACCGTTGTGCCCGCAGAGGCATCAACCAATTGCAACATCCCGCCGTCTTGACCCACCAAGAAGTGACGCTCATCCATAGGGGTCAATGAGCCGGTACCGCGCACCTTCAAGCCAGACTGGGCACCGACAAACGACCAGCCGATGTCCCCCGTTTGCGCATCCAAACCGGTTAGGCGACCATCGCGTGTTTTGACCACCAAAACCGAGGCCAACATCAACGGCGGCTCACTCAACACGCTGGTTAATCTCACCCGCCAAGCCTCGGCCTTGGTGCTCAGGTTATAGGCCAAAAGCTCACCATCGGCGCTGCCCACAAAAGCCAAATCACCCGCCACCGCCACCCCAGCAACCAGCTTGGTTTTGGTGTCTATGGTGTTTAAGATACGGCCGGTTTGCAAGTCTAGCTCGGTGATTTGACCTTTATCATTTGCCGCATACACCTTGCCATCGGCCACAGTAGGCTTAAACCCTAAGCCTTTAGTAGAACCGATATTCGCCGTCCACTGAACATCTACCTGAGTTTGCTCGGTGATCTTCTGTAACGCAGCTGGATCTGTTGGCTTGGCTTTTGAGGCACAGGCGGTTAAACCCATAGCCATCAAACCAATCACAAGTGCTTTATATTTCATGATTACCCCTGTTGGTTACGCTTCAACTCAATCACAGCACGACCAGGCGCCTTAGCGTCGGTTTTGGCCAACGCCAAATCATAAGCTTCTTTTGCCTCTGCCGTTTTGCCTTGAGCCACATAAATGTCGCCGCGTACAGACAATAACAAGCCTTCAAATTCTGGTTCTACTTTGGTTTTGGTCATCAATACGGCTTCGTCGTATTTTTGCTGTTGCAACAACACCACCGCCAAACGCTCTGCGCTAATGGCTTGAATCAAGGGATCCTGATGATGGTCTTTCACCCAAACCAATTCTTTTTGTGCTGCGGCGTAATCGCCTGCGTCAAAATAAACGCCCGCCATCATCAACGTGCCTTGCGTCGTCAATGACACTTTAGCATAATCTTTTTGTAAGGTCGCCAAAGATGCTTTGGCCTTGTCTAAATCAGAGGCCTGCACCTCACGGGTCAACTGATCCAACACCACGGCGGCGTCGGCGGCTTTGCCTTCCTGTTGGCCTTGGTAAATATAGTTACCCACGTAGGCAATCGCCGCCACCAGCAGGGCCAAAAACAACCAACGTCCCCAGTTTTTCCAGAACCGCTTAAATCCTTCTACTTCTTCATGTGCTTGTAAATCGTAGGCCATGACTTATTCCATCCATTCTGTTAGTTGTTTGACTAAATCTGCTTGCGCCACGGTGATCTGGGCCTTGTCGCCACGTAAATCTTTGATGCTGACCGTGGCCGTGTTTAATTCATTTTCGCCCAAAATAACGGCGTAATGGGCGCCGCTGCCGTCGGCTTTTTTCATTTGCGATTTAAAACTCGCCGTACCACCATGCTGTAATACTTTAAAGCCTGCCTGACGTAAGGTTTTGGCCAAAACCAAACCGGCCACGGCGGCGCCTTCACCCTGCTGCAATAAATAAACGTCGGGTGCGGCAGCCACTTCAAGGGTGCCAAACTCTTGCGCAAGCAAGATCAAACGCTCTACCCCAATGGCAAACCCTACTGAAGGCGCAGGCTTGCCCCCTAACTCTTCAATCAGGCCGTCATAACGGCCACCGCCACACACCGTGCCTTGTGACCCAAGTTTGGTGGTGACCCATTCAAACACGCTCAGATTATAATAATCTAAACCACGCACCAAACGGGGATTTTCCACGTAAGGGATGCCCAAGGCCGTAATCATCGCCTTGTAGTCGGCATAGTGTTGTAAAGAGTCCGCACCCAAGTAATCAATCAGCTTGGGCGCCGCATTGGCCATGGCCTGTAAATCGGGATTCTTGGTGTCCAACACACGCAATGGATTGCTGTATAGGCGTTTTTTGGCGTCTTCATCCAAAATGGCCTCATGCGCTTCCAAATGCTTGATCAAGGCCTCGCGATGCAGGGCACGCTCGGCGCGATTCCCCAGCGTATTGATTTCTAGGGTTAAGTACTCTTGCAGGCCCAAACGACACCATAAATCATAGGCCATGCCGATGAGTTCGGCATCCACATCCGGCCCGTCAAAGCCCAGACACTCTACCCCAATTTGGTGAAACTGTCGGTAGCGACCTTTTTGTGGCCGTTCGTGACGGAACATAGGGCCCATATACCATAGGCGCTGTGGCCCATTATACAATAAGTTATGCTCAACCACGGCACGCAGGCAGGAGGCCGTGCCTTCTGGGCGCAACGTCAGCGAATCGCCGTTAAGCGCGTCCACAAACGTGTACATTTCTTTGTCCACGATGTCCGTGTTTTCACCGATAGAGCGCACAAACAGCTGGGTGGATTCCACCACCGGCGTACGGATTAACGACACGCCATAGCTGGCGGTCCACTCATTCACTTCGGCCTCAAAACGCTGCCAGAAAGCAGAGTCGCTTGGCAATAAATCGTTCATGCCCTTAATGGCTTGTACTTTAACACTCATGATTCTCGTCTTTATATTGGGTATGCTTATGAATGAACAATGGGAATGACTTTGCTGCGCGTGCGTCTGTCGCCGCCTTCACCAAAATGAGTCACCACATAGTCATCCACAATTTGGATAAACTGTTCGGCCATCTGATCCCCTTTTAGGGTCACCAAACGCTTGCCGTCTACATATACCGGTGCCACAGGCACTTCACCCGTGCCCGGCAGGCTAATGCCAATATCGGCCAGCTTGCTTTCGCCAGGGCCATTGACCACGCAGCCCATCACGGCGACGTTTAACGCCTCTACGCCAGGATACTGCAGGCGCCATATGGTCATTTGCTCGCGCAGATATTTTTGAATGTCCTGAGCCAGCTCTTGAAACACGGTACTGGTGGTGCGGCCGCAGCCTGGGCAGGCGGTCACCAACGGGGTAAAGTGGCGCAAACCCATGGTTTGCAATAATTCCTGAGCCACAATCACTTCTTGCGTGCGGGCACTGCCCGGCTCTGGCGTCAGCGAAATCCGGATGGTGTCGCCAATGCCCTCTTGCAGCAATACGGCTAAGGCCGCGCTGGACGCCACAATGCCCTTACTGCCCATGCCTGCCTCGGTCAACCCTAGGTGCAAAGGATAATCGCAGCGGCTGCCCAAATCACGGTAGACGCTGATTAAGTCTTGCACGTTGCTGACCTTACACGACAGGATGATTTTGTTTTCCGACAGGCCGATTTCGCGTGCTTTTTGCGCCGACTCTAAGGCCGACACGATGAGGGCTTCTTTCATCACCTGATCGGCGGTTTTCGGGCTGCCTAAGGCAAGATTCTCATCCATTAAGCGCTTAGACAAGGCCTGATCCAGGCTGCCCCAGTTCACACCGATGCGCACGGCCTTATCATGCTCTATGGCCTGCTCAATCATGTAGCTAAACTTCTCATCACCCTTCACGCCTCTGCCGACGTTGCCGGGGTTGATGCGGTATTTCGCCAACGCTTTGGCACAATCTTGGTAATCGCGCAGCAGGCGTTCACCATTAAAGTGAAAGTCCCCCACCAACGGCACGTTACAGCCCATGTCGTCTAAACGCTGACGAATCTCGGCCACCTTGGCCGCTGCCTCTGGGCTATTCACGGTGATGCGCACCATTTCCGAGCCGGCATGGGCCAGCTCAAAAACTTGCTGTGCCGTGCCTTCGGCATCGGCTGTATCCGTATTGGTCATCGACTGCACCACCACCGGTGCGGCGGAACCCACCAAAACATGGTCTACCGCCACCAAATGGGTTTTGCGTCTGACCAACAAATTACGTGCTTCAGTCATGTCCTGGTACCGTTGCTGTGGCTGCTGCCGGTGCGGCGGCATTGGCTGCCGGCACGGTGGTGGCTGCCGTGGTTTTATCCACAAAAGCACTGGTCAAATCGACCGCTTCATCGTTAAACGTCATGCTGGCCCCACGGGCATAGCCTATGCGTACATCGTAGGGGGCACCGCCTTCAAAGCGATGCTCACTGCGTGCAGGCACGATTTTGCTCATCAACACTTCGCCGTCTTTGTTTTTGACCGTCAGCATCGAACGGCTGGCAATATTCACCACCAGCACTTCATTGCCCACGGCGGCCACAGTCGCTTCATCCGTCTCGGCAGGCGCAACCGTCACCTCAGTGCCTTCGGCCACACCCTCTGCCACAACCGGCGCCACGGGCTCAACCTGAGGGGCGGCCAGTTCGCCAACCGCCAAAGGCATGTCGGCATCGGCAGCCACTTCTTCGCCATCGCCCTTAGGCCAGGCCACGGCAACGCCGACTATCACCACCACCAAACCCGCCATCCACAACCACTTAGGCAGCTTCTTGCCACTGCCAGCACGGCCAACGGAGATGGGTTTATTGGCCGATGCGTTTTGGCCATGATTCACGGCCACGCGCTCGGAAGGGAACATCTTATTTAAATCAGCCAGCACGTCCGCCTCATTCAACTGCAAAAAGCGGGCATAGCTACGGAAGAAACCACGGGCAAAAACCGGCTCTGGAAAGCGACTAGGGTCGCTGGCCTCCATGGCGTCCACCTGGGTCACACCCAGTTTTAAACGCTCGGCCACTTCGCCTACGCTTAGGCCCTTATTCAGACGCGCCTGTTTTAACTTTTCGCCCAACGGCAACACAGCATCGTTTACAGGAGCCGTCTCGGTTGTTTGCTTTTGTTCAACGTCACTCATAATCCCGTCCTAAAAATATCTTACGTCATGCTTCGTATGATGTTAAACACTGCATCAAGGGGTTTTTCATGCTTGTTCTAACCCTGAGCAATATTCGCGCTTGGGCCCGCAATCGGCCGAAAGAACCAAACCCAAACCGGCCCTCGCGATTGCTTAATGCCCTTGTTGTCCTTGACCGCATCAAAGACAACGGTTGTTTCCGTGTTTGCCTGACCTGCTGACGCAGGTCAGTTTGTTATTCTGTTGGTTGGCCTAGCTGCGCCAAACACGCCTGCCGGTGTCCGCTCGCCTGCGCCCTGTCGGCATAGGCCTCGTCCGCCAAAGCACGGTCAAAATAGGCCATCGCCGCCGCCCGAGTGGCATCCGTCTGGCACAAATACCAACCGTAATGATGGTTGGCCATACCGGCCTCAGGCGCCAAGATTAAGGCCTGCTGATAGCTGGCATCCGCTTCTGTGTGGCGGTCAAGGTGGCTGTAAATCTGCGCCCTAACCAACCACGCATGGGGCTGCGCCGGCGCCAACCGGACCGCGGCGTCAATTTGCCGCTGCGCCTCTAGTCCTTGCCCCTGCCCCATATAGCCTAGCGCCAAACGGGTTTTAACCGTGGCCAAGCGCTGCGCCTGCCCGGCAGTGTCTACCGTACTGACACACCCTGCCAACGCCCACCCCGTCATGATCATCATGGTCACGAGCAGGCGCTTCATGGCCTTAGCCTTTATCCAAGGTAATTTGCTGCCATTTTGCCTGACGCTTGGTTTTGTCCTTCACCTGCCCGGCCAGCTGGCCACAGGCCGCATCGATGTCGTCACCGCGGGTTTTGCGCACGGTCACAATCAGGCCGGCCTCGTGCAAAACGTCTCTAAACGCACGGATACGGTCGTTGCTAGAACGATCATAACCCGAATTAGGGAAGGGATTAAACGGGATCAGGTTAAACTTGCACGGCACGTCACGCACCAGGGCAACCAGTTCATGTGCGTGTTGCACAAAGTCATTCACCCCTTGCAACATCACATACTCAAAGGTAATGAAGTCGCGCGGCGCCTTCACCAAATAACGCTGGCAGGCCGCCATTAACTCTTTTAAGGGGTATTTTTTATTTAAGGGCACGATTTCATCGCGCACGGCATCGTTAGAGGCGTGTAAAGACACCGCCAACGCCACCGGACAATCTTCTTTGAGCCTATCCATCTGCGGCACCATGCCGGAGGTAGAGACCGTCACACGGCGGCGCGAAAGGCCATAACCATGATCATCCAACATAATGTTTAAAGCCGTCACCACGTTGTCGTAGTTGGCCAAGGGTTCGCCCATGCCCATCATCACCACGTTAGACACCACGCGCTCGTTGCGCGGCGTCACGCCCATGGCTTTATTGGCCCACCACAGCTGACCAATGATTTCCGCAGCACTTAAGTTGCGGTTAAAGCCCTGACGACCAGTAGAACAAAACGTGCACTCTAGCGCACAGCCAACTTGAGAAGAGATACACAAGGTACCGCGCTCGGATTCGGGAATAAACACCGTCTCCACGCCATTGCCGGTACCGACGTCGAGTAGCCATTTACGGGTACCATCAACAGATGCTTGCGACGTCATCAAATCAGGCACTTGAATCACGGCCTGTTCGTCTAATTTTGCGCGCAGTGATTTCGCCAAGTCAGTCATGTCGTCAAAATTGGCGGCACCCATTTGGTGCATCCAACGCATTACCTGTTTGGCTCGGAATGGTTTTTCGCCCATTTCTTCGAAATGGCGCGTCAAACCGGGTAGATCATAATTTAATAGATTGGTACGCATACAAATTCAGGCAGGCGGTTGCCGAAACAAACACCTTGCCTGAAGGACTCCTTTAATTAACGAGCACAGATTTCTGAATCAGTGAAAAAATAAGCCATTTCAATAGCCGCATTTTCCAAGCTGTCAGAGCCGTGTACTGCGTTGGCATCAATTGATTTAGCAAAGTCAGCACGAATGGTGCCGGCTTCTGCTTCTTTAGGGTTGGTCGCACCCATTAGTTCACGGTTTTTCAAAACCGCATTTTCGCCTTCCAACACTTGGATCATCACAGGACCGCTGGTCATGAATTTAACCAAATCGGCAAAGAAAGGACGCTCTTTGTGTACGGCATAAAAACCTTCGGCATCAGCCTGAGACAACTGCTTCATTTTAGCAGCAATCACTTTAAGACCGTTGCTTTCGAAACGGGTGTAAATTTGACCAATCACGTTTTGTGCGACGGCATCAGGCTTGATGATAGAAATGGTGCGTTCAATTGCCATGTATAACTCTCCAACAGATAAGTTTAGATAGGGAAAATGCGTTATTTTAGCAAGGTTTTGCCCTTAACAGACACTATTTTTCACATAAATTTTATCTTAAGTCTCAGCCACATGATAAATCGCATGGGTTTTATGCCAAAGTAAGGTGGGACAACGACAAATACTGCTGGGTTTGCATGTCTATCAAACGGCTGGCGGTGCGTTCAAACTCTTGCGCAAAATCCCCTTCAACGTAGATTTGCTCGGGCACCACATCTCCCGTGGCAATCATTTTCACCCGGTAATCATAAAACACGTCCACCATCCAAGTCAGACGCCTGGCCTCACTGCGCTTGTCCGCCGCCAGCTTTAATATGTCAGACACGAAAACCGTGTGATAGTGCTGTGCCAGGTATAAATAATCTGCCTGCGAGCGCGGCCCATAGCATAATTCTTTAAAATCAAACCAAATGGCGTCTTCGGCGTGGCCGCGCGTGGTCAAGGGCCGCCCGTGTATGGTGACGATTTTTTCGCGCTGGGCGCGCCCCTCGGTCACGTCGGCAAACAGGTTGGCCAGTTGAACGTCATTGGCCTCGCTATTGGGCACCAAGAAAATGGGGGCCTTTACCAAGGCGCGCATACGATAGTCTTCCCCCCCATCCAAATTAACCACCTGAAGCTTGTCTTCCATCAGCTTAATCGTGGGCAGGAAGTTGTGTCGCTGTAGCCCATTGGGATACAGCGCCGACGGCGCATAATTGGACGTCGCCACCAGCACCACGCCTTTGGCAAACAGCCCATCCAGCAAGCGGCCTAAAATCATGGCGTCGGCAATGTCGCTGACGTGAAATTCATCAAAGCACAATAGCCGCACCTCTTGCGAAATCTCTTCGGCCACCACGGTCAGCGGATTCGCCTCACCTTTATGCGCGCGCAAACGCTCATGCACTTCCGCCATAAAGGCATGAAAGTGGACACGTCGCTTACGCTTATAGGGCAGACAGCCAAAAAAAGCATCCATCACAAAGCTCTTGCCCCGCCCCACCCCGCCGTAAAAATACAGGCCTTTGGGCACGTGCGGCGAGCGAAAACTTCGCCCTAAAAAACGATTACGCCGTTTTTTAAAATCCATCAAGTCATGCCACAGGTCATCCAATAGTTCAATGGCCTGAGCCTGCGCCTTATCCTTGATAAAGCCGTCCAAGCGACTGGCTTTTTGATACCAAGAGGTGGGGGTTTCCCCCTCATACGCAGGAAGAACAAGTTGTCTTGATTCTGTCATTGTTTAAATCCGTTATTTTTATTGATTATTTGATACATTTTGTGGTGTGTACAACCCAGCCTAGGCTACACCATAGCAAAAAAATTCGGTTGAGGATATCTATATCGTCATGTCGGCCGGGCTCACCCCGATCACGCGGTTAACCACATGAAGCACAGACAAAAAAAGCGCCGCGGTTAAGCGGCGCTTGTTCACAAAAGAAACAGATTAATTGGTTTTTTGCATTGCGCCATCAACACGCTCACGCAACTCTTTACCAGGTTTAAAATGAGGCACGTATTTTTCTGGCACGTCCACTTTTTCGCCGGTTTTAGGGTTGCGCCCAGTGCGGGCGGGTCGGTGATTTAAATCAAAGCTACCGAAACCACGAATCTCAATGCGTTGACCTTTCGCAAGGGAGCGCGTCATGGTGTCAACCAACACCTTAACGCCTTGCTCCACATCCTTTGCGACCAACTGAGTGTTACGCTTAGCGGCAAATAAATCAACTAAACGAAGCATTAACTCCGACTTGGTCATAGCTCAGCTTACTCCTCGCCAGACAACTTAGCTTTAAGCAAATCGCCTAGGCTAGTCGTACCAGCGTTCACATTGCTGCTAGAAGCGGCAGACACGGTACGCAGGCTTTCACCTTCGTCTTTGCCGTCTTTGGCTTTGATAGACAAGCTGATGTTACGGTTTTTACGGTCAACGGCAATGATCAAAGCTTCCACTTCGTCACCTTCGTTTAGGTGGTTGCGAATGTCTTCAACGCGGTCACGTGACACTTCAGAAGCGCGCAAGTAAGCCTCAACGTCAGCTTCAAGAACCACAACGGCGCCTTTAGCATCTAGAGATTTCACAGTACCTTTAACCAAAGCACCTTTGTCGTTTACGCTGATGTAGTTGTTGAATGGATCACCTTCAAGCTGTTTAATGCCCAAAGAGATGCGTTCTTTTTCAACGTCAATCGCCAACACCACGGTGTCCACTTCGTCACCTTTTTTGTATTTGCGTACGGCTTCTTCGCCAGTTTCGCTCCAAGAAAGGTCAGACAGGTGAACCAAACCATCGATGCCGCCATTCAAGCCAACAAACACGCCAAAGTCGGTGATTGATTTGATTGCGCCAGTGATTTTATCGCCTTTTTTCTGCAAGGCAGCAAACTCTTCCCAAGGGTTAGCTTGGCATTGTTTCATACCCAGAGAAATACGACGACGGTCTTCGTCGATGTCCAAGATCATGACTTCAACTTCGTCTCCCAATTGAACCACTTTGCTTGGGTGTACGTTTTTGTTGGTCCAGTCCATTTCTGAAACGTGTACCAAACCTTCGATGCCTTGTTCGATTTCAACGAATGCACCGTAGTCAGTCAGGTTGCTTACTTTACCGA
>JAGNPU010000290.1 GCA_017989485.1 Neisseriaceae bacterium | reverse complement strand
CAGTAAACACGTCTTGTCCTAGTCAAATAAAGAAAATATGGCCCTATTAATCATGACATAGCCCACGTAATATGACAGCAATTATTGACCCGATCACTCCAAAAGGATGCCCCATGAGCACGTTACGTCTTCCCTATGCCCAGCTGTCTGCCGAAGCTTATAAAGGCTTTAATGCCGCCCATACCGCCCTGGCCCGTGGCCCTCTTGACCCAAAACTGCTGGAGTTGGTGTATCTACGGGTGTCTCAAATCAACGGCTGCGCCTATTGCCTGCACCTGCACACCCAGTCTTTACGTCAGCAGGGCGAAGAACAGGCACGCCTAGACGTGGTCGCCGCCTGGCGCCACACCGCCTGTTTTAGCCCCAGCGAACAGGCCGCACTGGCCTGGGCCGAATCGATTACCGAGCTGGGCCCACACGGCGGCAACGACGCGGCATTTACCGCCTTACAAGCCCATTTCAACGACGCAGAATGCACCGACCTGACCTTTGCCGTGGCCTTAATGAATGCCTATAACCGCATGGCCATCAGCATGCGCCAGCAGCCGTAAAAAAATGGTGTCGCCTAAGTGCCACAGTTTAATTATTAATAAATGGTTAAGTCATTATTTAACTTACGCTGCAGAATATTAATAGTATATTAAAACTTCCTTCCGCTAGAGACAGGTTGGCTTATGAAGATTGTCACCATGGTATTCATTGCATTGTCTTTAACCCTTAACGTGGCACAGGCACGTGGAAAAGAACCCTGTAGCGGCAGTAAAGGCGGTGTCGCCAGCTGTAGCAAAGGCAAGTTCATCTGTAAGGACGGCAGCATCAGCCAGTCCAAAAAAGTATGTAACGCGTCCAGCAAAGCCAAGATTAAATTTGCTGATTAAATCAATACACTCATGAAAAAGGCTGCCTTCTGGCAGCCTTTTTCATGAGTGTATTCTGGCTAAATACGGGCCGTCTCTGTCGCCATCGAGCAATTGATGCCGACTATTTTGACGCACACACCGACCGACATGAAAGGCCAAGGCATGAATCTTAACGCCATTGAACTCAAAACCGGCATGCCATCCCGTGATTTTGCCCTGTCGCTACAGTTTTATGAAACGCTGGGCTTTGACAAAAAATACGACGATGACATCGCCTATTTTGCCTACGGCGACCACATCAGTTTTTTACTGTAAAACGTCTATCAGCCCGAGCTTGCAAATCATTTTGTCCTACACCTGCTGGTGGAAAACCTGGCCGACTGGCATCAACACCGGAGCCAAATTGGCCTCAAAGACCGCTATCAGACCGAGCTCTCGGCCATTAGCCACAAGCCTTGGGGCATGTTAGAGTGCCATTTATTGGACCCGAGTGGCGTCCTGCTGCGTCTGGCGCAGAACGTCCCCAAACCAGGCGTTTAAATAGCCATATGGTTGTGCCTACGCCTAGGTTAGTCGAGCGATGACTTCGGCCGACGCCGTTGCACCGCAGCAGCTAAGGCCGTCTGGGGCGGGTCCATTGCCGTCAACCCCGCCACCACGCCATCAACGTCGGCCTGCGATCGGTTTTGGCTCATTTTAAACTTACCTTGGCGCTTCGACACCCGCAGCTCCATGCCCACAATCCCCTTCAGTTGTGCCGCAATAAACTCGGTGGGCGCATCGCTCATCGCCCACGGCCGTTGCCGTTCGGCCTCGTGCTGCTGGGTTAAGTCGTGCAACTGTTGCATTAACCACTCCGGCTCATGCCTCAGCTTCGGGCGGCCCCAAACGTGGACCGTCGCATAATCCCAGGTGGGCACCACCTTGCCGCCTTGCTGCTTGCTCGGATACCAACTGGGGCTGATATACCCCTGATCGGCCTGAAAAATCACCATGCACTCCTGCGCCTCATTCAGCCGCCGCCACTGCTGGTTGGCCTTAGAAAAGTGGGTTCTTAACACCAGCTGGTCGCCGCAAACGTCTACCAAAAAAGGGAGTGCACTGGCTTCTAAGCCCTCGGTGCCAAAGCTAATCAGCTGGCCTAGCGGATGGCTATAGATTAAATTGGCCTGAACCTGAAGGTCGTCTTCGACAAATACCGCAGGAAGATGCATGGATTATCCTTTATGTTCATACTGCTCGTGGGGACGCTAATCTACTGAAAATATCATTAACCACTATAATCACAAAAAGTCGCCGCGACAAGCTGGGCCGCGCCCAAGAAAAACAATCACTCATCGACAATAAATTCCCTAAAAAAGCCGACTACCATGGCCGTGTTGATTTAAAATAGGCCGATTCGACTGCCGCACCGGCAGCCAAACGCTGGCCACCCTCACCCCATGCGCCCTTTAGATGGCACAATACCTAAGGCCCACACCATGATTGAGCACGACAACCTGGAAGAATACCAAGACCCGCACAACTATGATTTAGAGTTTGGCGGCGAAACCGAAAAATACGCTTTTTTTCTAACCTTGGCCCAACACCACCCTGGCCCCATTCTGGAACTGGCCTGTGGTACTGGCCTTACCGCCTTGCCGATTGCCGAAGCGGGCTTTGAGGTGACGGGCATAGACCTAAGCCCCGCCATGTTGGCACACGCCCAAAAAAAAGCGGCCCACCTGCCGGTAAAGCTATACCACGGCAATGCGCTCCACTTAAGCTTGCTATTGCAACAGCAGCGTTACACGCTGATTTACCTGACGGGCAACGCTTTTCAATGCTTTCTCACCCACCACGATCAGGTCCAGCTGCTGCAAGGCATCCGCACCCACCTGGCGGCAGGCGGCGTATTTGCCTTTGAAACGCGCAACCCGAGCGGCACCGACCTTAGCCCCATTACGGAAGCAGAACCTTGGGGCCATTTCACCAACCACCAAGGCGATGAGGTCTCGGTCTGCGGCACGCAACAATATGATGATGCCACCGACATCATGCACTGGACCACCATTCGGCGCTGGGGCAACCACGTCCATCACACCCGTACCGCCTGTAAGTTTACCCAGCCTGTCGCCCTGACTCAGCTTTTGGCCAACAATGGCTTCAGCGTAATCGCCCAATACGGCCACTGGGATCAACGCCCTTTACACGCCGACAGCCCCTTAATCATCAGCGTGTGCCAACTGAGTGAGCCACCCACACCGGTACAACCCATATGACGCACCCCCCTTTTCCCTACATTGCCCAATGGGCTTCTGCCCACGCCATCCCCCACATCCTCGCCCGCGAGCTGGCCCTCATAGATGATCCGCTCTGGGCCAACACCGGTGCGCCCTCGGCCGAGGCCTACGCCTATTGGAGCAGCCACATGTGCGGCATGGCCTGCTTATGGATGATATTGGCCCAACGCGATGGCGTCGCCCAAACCCCGAGCCTGTTTGCCCTGAAAGACCAATGCCTGTCCTATGGCGGCTACGTGCTCGAAGGCGATCGGATTAAAGGCCTGTAT
>JAGNPU010000027.1 GCA_017989485.1 Neisseriaceae bacterium | reverse complement strand
AGAAGAGGCAGGCAAGTTCAGCGAGCAAGAGCTGGCCCCGACCAACCGCTTGGGCGACGTGAACGGCGCCAAAATCGTCGACGGTAAAGTCATCAGCCATGAGTCGTTAAAAACCGCCTTTGACGCCTACCGTGACGCCGGCTGGAGTGGCCTGCGCGCCCCTGCTGATTATGGTGGCCAAGGCCTGCCCTCTGTCGTGTCGACGGCGTGTGAAGAATTGTTTACCTCGGCCAACCTGGCGTTTTCGTTAATGCCGATGTTGACCATGGGCGCTGCTGAAGCCTTGTTACACCACGCCAGCGACGAGATTAAACAGGCTTATTTGCCTAATATGAGCGCCGGACTATGGTCGGGCACCATGAACTTGACCGAGCCACAGGCCGGTTCCGATCTCGCTCAGGTGGCGTCTAAAGCCGTGCCCAATGATGATGGCAGCTATGCGATTACCGGCCAGAAAATCTTCATTACCTGGGGCGAGCATGAGCTGACCGAAAACATTGTTCATCTGGTGTTGGCACGCCTGCCCGATGCCCCTGCTGGGGTAAAGGGGATTTCCCTCTTCGTGGTGCCGAAATTCTTGGTGGGCGCCGATGGCCAGCTGGGCGAGCGCAATACCTTAGAAGTGGTGTCGCTAGAACACAAAATGGGCATTCATGCGAGCCCGACCTGCGTGATGCAGTTTAATGGGGCCAGAGGATTATTGGTGGGCACCGCCGGCCGTGGCTTAAACCACATGTTCACCATGATGAACCACGCCCGCCTAGGCGTTGGGGTCGAAGGCCACGCCGTGGCCGAGCGCGCCTATCAAATGGCCGTGGCCTATGCCAAAGAGCGGGTACAAAGCCGTGCGGTCGACAGCCAAAGCCACGACGCGGTGGCGATTATTCAACACCCGGACGTGCGCCGTCTATTGCTGACACAAAAAGCCACCATCGAAGCGCAGCGCGCCCTGATTTTTGTGGGGGCCAACCTATTGGACAAGGCCACCGACCATCCTGTGGCCAGCGAAAAAGAAGCCGCCTTGCACACCTTAAGCTTTTTGATCCCCATCATCAAAGCCTGGTGTACCGAGAACGTCAACGTCTTGACCAACCAGGCGCTGCAGGTGTTTGGCGGCATGGGCTATGTCGAAGAAACGGGGATTGCACAACTGGTTCGCGACGCTCGGATTACCGCCATTTATGAAGGCACCACGGGCATCCAAGCCTTGGATTTGGTGGGCCGTAAAACCGCCATGGATCAGGGTGAGGCCGCCAAAGTCTTTTTGGCCGAAGGCGTCCGCATTGCCGAAGCCCTGGCCAAGGCCGGTGAGCCAGGCCTGGCAGAGGCGTTAAGCCATGCCTTGGCCTTGGCCAAAGAATCGGCCACCTATGTGGTGATGGCGTTTGCCAAAGGCCAGCCTGCCGACGCAGCCGCCGGCAGCGTGCCGTTTCTGATGCAAATGGGGGTGACCCTGGGGGCGATTGAAATGGGCCGTGCCTATTTGGCCAGCGTGGCGGCCTTGAACGACAGCGTGGGGGCGATGCTGCCCGAAGCGTTTTACACCCAGAAGAAACAGACGGTTAACGTTTATTTTGACCACGTGCTGGTGCAGATTGAAACCTATAGCCGCCAATTAATAAATGGTTCGAAAAGCATTTTAAATTACAGCTTGGATACTTTATAACAAGCCAGTTAACCAGTTTAAAAAGCCACCTGCGGGGGGCTTTTTTTTTGCTCATGAAGAATTACAAGTGATTATATACCCTGTTGTCATTTTGACGTATATTTACATATTGATTTAAAGTGCTGTTTTTTTTAAAAATAGCGTACAAAATTTAACAAAAACCTACTTTTAGTTTACGCAAATTAACATTTTACTCTGTTAGGATAAGGATCCTATTAGTCATGGGATAACTTTATCACAAAGGTCAGAGTATGAATGGGTCACCAAAACTACCGTTAGGCGAATTTATTCGCGCGCAACGAGAACGTATATTACCAGTTCAGGTCGGTTTGCCTGCCGGTGCGCGACGCCGTACGCCTGGCTTGCGCCGGGAAGAAGTGGCGGCTTTAAGTGGCATCAGCACCACTTGGTTGGCTTGGTTAGAACAGGGTAGAACCGAAACGGCTTCGGCCAAAGCGCTATCCCGTTTGGCTCGCGCCCTATTGATGACGCCTGAAGAGCAGCAGCAAATGTTTGAGCTCGCAGGCTTACACCTAGAGCACAAAGAGCCTGTGTTAAAACGTGACGTAGAGCCACTGTCGTCGGTTTTGCAAAAAACCGTAGACAATATTTTGGTGCCGGCCATGGTGTTCGATCGCTATTGGGATTTGGCCTACGGCAACGCCACGGCGGGCGACTTGTTTAGCCATTGGTTTGAACAAGATGACAGCATCAATCTGTTGGGCTATTTGTTCTTAGATCCCCACAGCAAAAATTTTGTGGGCGACTGGGCGGCATTGGCTGACCGTGTTGTGGTGCAGCTGCGTGCTGAATTTAATGAACACCCTGAAGATGAGGCGTTACAGGCTTACGTTCGTGGTTGGATGGGCAAAAGCCCAGAGTTTGCTGCTTTTTGGAATGAGCCTGAGGGCGACACCTTGACCAAAAGCAGCTATATTCGCAAAATCAAACACCAGGCCAGCGGCGAGATGACGTATAACTCGGTCACGCTAAACCTAACCGAAGCACCAGGATTAAAACTCGTGGTGTTAAATCCCTGCCATTAAAAAATGCAGGAATGGAACTAATTAGACCACGGGCGTTCTTAATAGTGGTCTAATAGAGTTCTCTATAAGCTCAATAGGTTACTCCAATGGCAGTTAGCAGCCCCTCGATCGGCACACCATTATTTTATGGTGTGTTTTTTGTTGCCGTTCTGATCATGATCGGCATCGACATGTTGTCGTTGAAAAAAAACGGTCCCCATAAGGTCAGCGTTAAAGAAGCATTGATTTGGACCTTGGTGTGGATTACCGTTTCCTGTGGTTTTGGCGCTTGGCTTTATTTTGAGCTGGCCAGCAACCCACTGTTTGGCCCCATTGTGGCCAAGCAAAAAACCTTAGAGTTCTTTACCGGTTATGTGATTGAAAAAGCCCTGTCGGTAGACAATTTATTCGTCTTTTTGATGATTTTCTCTTTCTTCAAAGTGCCGCCGCAGTTCCAGCACCGCGTGCTGTTATACGGTATTTTTGGCGCCATTGTCCTCAGGGCCGTCATGGTGTTCTTGGGCGCCTACTTGGTGCGTGAGTTCGCTTGGATTTTGTACCTGTTCGGCGCATTCCTGGTGTACACCGGCCTACACATGTTTAAGCCAGAGCCAGAAGAAGCGCCTGACCTATCGCAAAACAAAGTGTTGAAGTGGATTTCTAGCCACTTGCGTTTGGCCGATGGCTTTCGCGAGGAAAAATTCTTCGTGGTGGAAAAAGGCATTCTGTACGCCACGCCGTTGTTCTTGGTGTTGATCATGGTGGAACTGAGTGACGTGGTGTTTGCGGTGGACAGCATTCCGGCTATTTTTGCCATCACCACCGACCCATTCATTGTGTTGACGTCGAATATTTTTGCCATTTTGGGCTTGCGTGCGCTGTATTTCTTGCTGGCCGACATGGCTGACCGCTTCCATTTATTGCGCTATGGCTTGGCCATTGTGTTGACCTTTATCGGTGTCAAAATGTTGATCGCCAAGTTCTACCACATCCCCGTGGGGGCGTCGTTGAGCTTTGTGTTCTTGACCATTGCGCTGTCGATCGTGGTGTCTTTGGTGGCCACGAAGAAACAGGCTTAAGCCAGGCTTAGGTTGCGCAAAGCGCCCCATTCGTGGGGCGTTTTTTTGTGGGCAGTGTGGTGCTGTGGGCTGTGACGTCAGGGAGTGGCTCATGGGTTTATTCATTCATAAGATCGCGCCTGCCCGGCGCGGGGCAAAAGCATGCTGCGGGTGGGTTAAGGCTGGGGGGATCCCCACCTGCGTGAGGATGACGGCGCTGAAGGGGACGCTTGGTGCGTTGCCTCCAGCGGGCTGTATCCGAGCACAAAGCCAAATAAGGCATGGTTTAGTGACGGCCAACATCATGATGGTCAATAAACCAGAGTGACAGGCCGACACGGCCCATGCGGTGTGGTGGATGGCTAGGCTTAAGTCCATTCATGCCGTGCTAGGTCGATGTGTCCATCGACGGTCACCACCACGCCCTCGGCTTCGAGGGCTTTTTTTTGGCGCTCAAAATCAACGCCCTGCAAGGCAATGTGGCCGTGGCGGTTGACGATGCGGTGCCAGGGTAGGGTGTGCCCTTCGGGGAGCCGTTTTAAAATACCGCCGACCTGCCTGGCCGCCCGTGGATTGCCCGATAGGCGTGCGACGGTGCCATAGCTGCACACATGGCCATAGGGAACGCTGGCAAGCGTGTGTAAAACCCGCTGTTTAAAGGTGTCTAGAGGGGCGTCCACTTATTTATAGGCCTCGAAGGTGACGAGGCCGTGGGTGTGCTCAGGCGCCAGGCCAAACTGATAGCCGCCAGACACCACAATGTCGCGATAGCCTAGGCGCAGCAGTAGGTGGGTAAACTCATCAACGCCATACCAGCGCATATTGAAGGACTGTAACTCGGTGGCAACCAGCTGGCCTTGTCGCCATGCCTCATACTTCAGCAGGGTATACGTGATTTGGTTGGCCCAGTCTATGTGCTGGCTGTGCTGGCTTAGGGTAATGCCATAGTCTGGCGCCAGTTCATAAGTCGTCATGCTGTGCTGGTTGCTGGTCCAGTCTAAGGGCAGGTCTAAGTCTAGGATGAGGCGGCCGCCTACCTGTAGGTGTTGATGAAAATGAGACAGAATGTGTACGGCCTTGTGCCGGTCGGTGATGAGGCCAAAAGAGCCTGTGGGCATCATAATGGCTTCATAAGCATGGGGATAAGGATAGGCACCCATGTCGCCCTGATAAAGGGCAGGCTTGATGTTGGCCTGATGGCAGTGGTGCTGGCACACGGCCAACATGTCGGCCGATAGGTCGATGCCTTCTATCTTTAAACCGGCTTGATGAAAGGGGATGAGTAGACGGCCGTTGCCGACGCCAGCCTCTAGTATGGGGCCGCTTAGGTGGCGCAGGCGGCTGTAGTAATAGTCAAGATCGCCCGCGATGGCGTGACCGACGGGTTTGGTGTGTTCATAGACTTGGGCGCAAAGAGGGCCATATTGGGCGTACATATTGGTGGCTTTGGGGGAGAGAAAGGATGCATAGATGATAATCCAGACGCTGAGGTTTTGCTAGGGGATAGGGCATCCAGACAGAGCCACCATAGGGCGTGCCGCAGGCCGGGTGATGGCGGGCGCAAAAAAACCACCGACGGCGAGGCCGTCAGTGGTTTTGGTCATGGGGTGCACAAAAGTCAGTCGATAAGCCGGGTTCTGTCGTGGACAGTCATTCATCTAGGCGTACCGTTACCAGCACGCTCAAGCAACCTACCCGAAGACGATGCGAGCAGCATCATGGCCTTCTGTTTGGTCTTGCTCCAAATGGGGTTTAGCTTGCCGCAAGCGGTTACCCGTTGCGCGGTGCGCTCTTACCGCACCTTCTCACCCTTACCTGTGCTACCGAAGTAGCCATCGGCGGTTTTAGTTTCTGCACCACTTTCCGTTGCCTTTCGACACCCAGCCGTTAGCTGGCATTTTGCTCTATGGAGCCCGGACTTTCCTCCCCGTGTTGCCACGCGGCGACTGTCTGGCCAACTTTTGTGCCGGCAAAGTCTAACACGGCTTGCCGTTGGTCGTCGGGTTTATTTTGTTTTGGGGAGGTTGAGCTCGGCCCAGCCGGCGTGGCCCATGTCTTCCAATAGGGCAATATTGCGCTCAAAAATCGCATCGGCGTTGGGAATGGCGGCCACGGCCTTGTCGATGCTGCTTTCCCGGATCAGGTGCAAAGTGGGATAGGGCGAGCGGTTGGTGTAATTGCTGATGTCGTTCGCGCCGGTGCCGTCAAATTGAAACTGGGGGTGAAACGGGGCAATTTGCAACACGCCGCCCAAGCCGTGATCGTCTATGGCCTGGTCGGCCAAAAACACCATGTCGTTAAAGGTGAGGAAGTCATCAAATAGGGTGGGTTGGACCAGTAGTGTGGTGTCGGTGACGTCGGGGTCGCATTCGGCCAAATCAATCAGCTCGCGGTCTAAGTCTTCGAGAAAGCCATCGAGGTGCTTGGCATGGCTGACCGTGATGCGGACCTGATCCTTCACGTAGACGGCTTTGGCGAAGGGGCACAGGTTGAGGCCAATAATGGCTTTTTCTAACCAGGCTTTGGTGTGGTCGATGATGAGCTCATCGTTGTAAGAAGGAGACATGTTAGACGCCAAGACGCAAAAGTTGAAGGACCTTCATCATAACAAAGACTGCCTGGCAATGGGATGGCCAAGCAGTCTTAATGCCAATAAGCTTGCGTTTTATGGTATTTAATCTAGGTGTAGATGTGCCAAAGGCAATGAGGTGGTGGACTTGATTTCTTTGAGGACGAAGCTTGATTTGGCATCGTTCACGCCAGGTTGAGACAATAGGGTGTCCAAAACAAAGTGTGAGAAGTCTTCCATGTCGACAAAGAAGGTGTGCAATAAATAGTCGGTTTCGCCAGTTAGGGCGAAGCAGGACAATACTTCCGGCCATTCTTGTACCGCTTCATCGAACAGGCTGCGCGCGTTGTCGCCCTTGTTGAGGGACACGCGAATAATGGCCTGTAGGCCTAGGCCCATGCTTTGTGGCTCCAATAGGGCGGCATAGCGGCGGATCACGCCGGCGTCTTCTAGCTGCTTCAAACGACGCAGGCATGGCGATGGCGACAGGGCCACGCGTTCAGACAGCTCAACGTTGGTCAAGCGACCGTTCTCTTGTAGCACTTGTAAAATCTTTAGATCAGTCTTATCTAAAATCACATTCTTCATGAAGCTTTCTCCTAAGCCCAAATGGTGGTTGGACGACGAAATGGGTGTCACAGTAAACGTTAGTATTAGTATATGTAGTAGAAGAATACCTGAAAGAGGAATGCCTAAGCAAGAATATGTTTGCAAATATGGCATTCATAAAACAATATGGCGTACCGTTGCCAATACGCCATTGCCTCTTTAGTGTCCCCGCGCAGCGGGACTTAAGCCCGATGAATCAAGCAGATGCACGCCTATTCGCGGGTGGGTGTTGCTTCGTCGGCCTATCATAGAGGAAGCACAGCATAATTTGCAATATTATATAACATCTTTGATTAAGTTTTGTTACTTAGGCGGCACAGTGTGGGCCACCAAGGTCGATGGTGCGGTCAGCAAAAACGGCCATGCGCGGGATTGGCTTGCCAAACGGGAGCAAACAAAAGATAATAGTGTCAGTTTGGCAGGAGAGCGTGCTTAGGCACCACCGAAGGCGCATACACCCTTGTAATCGCTCAGGTAACAGGACTGTTAAGCAACGAGCGCCTTTGGCGCTCAAGCAAATCTGGAGAGCGGCCAAGCCTGGCCCACCGAAGGGGGAAAGAAATTACGGCTGCTTTACCGCACCGTCGGTTTCGAAAATCTCAGGTTTCAGGACAGATAGGGTACGCACCTTTAATCATAAAAAGGGCGTTCTTATTTACATTGGAGCCATCAAAAATGTCACAACTATCAAAAACCCCATTTTATCAAGCGCATGTCGATGCCGGTGCCAAACTGGTTGATTTCAGTGGTTGGGAATTGCCCATTCATTACGGCTCGCAAATTAAAGAACACGAAGCCGTGCGCACCGATGCGGGCATGTTTGACGTGTCCCACATGACGATTACCGACGTGGTGGGCGAACAGGCGCAAGCATGGTTGCAATACCTGTTGGCAAACGACGTGGCCAAGCTAAAAGTGGTCGGCAAAGCCCTGTACTCACCGATGTTGAACGAGCACGGTGGCGTCATTGATGACTTAATCGTGTATTTGAGCGAAGGCGGTTACCGCATTATTTCCAATGCCGCGACGCGTGAAAAAGACGTGGCGTGGTTTCAAAAAACAGCGGCGCCGTTTGGCGTTCAGCTCAGCGTGCGCACGGACCTAGCCATTTTGGCCGTCCAAGGCCCTAACGCGATTGCCAAATTAGCCACCGTCAAGCCAGAGTGGACCGACACCGTTGCCGGCTTGGGCCTGTTCCAAGGCGCGCAGTTGGCCAACGATTGGTTTGTGGCCCGCACCGGCTACACCGGTGAAGACGGCGTAGAGGTGCTGTTGCCCAATCAAGAGGCCTTGGCCTTCTTTGCCGCATTAAAAGACGCTGGCGTGGTGCCGTGTGGCCTAGGCGCGCGCGACACCCTACGCTTGGAAGCCGGCATGAACCTATACGGTCATGACATGGATGAAGACATTACGCCGCTAGAAGCCGGCATGGGCTGGACCATTTCTTGGAGCGACCGCGACTTTATCGGCAAAGCGGCGCTGGCAGAGAAAAAAGAAACCGGCGTTGACGTGAAGCAGGTGGGTTTGGTGATGACCACGCGCGGCGTTTTGCGTGAAGGCATGGAAGTGAATATTCCCAATGTGGGCACTGGTGTGATCACCAGCGGCACGTTCTCACCCAGCTTGAAGCTGTCGATTGCGATTGCGCGCGTGCCTGCGGCAACGGCGGACGCGGCTCAGGTGGACATTCGTGGCACCTTAACCGATGTGCGCGTGATTAAGCTGCCGTTTGTGCGTCAAGGCAAGGCAATGTTTGAATTGTAAGTACCAAGGCTGCCGCGCGTCGGCGGCCTTTATCTTGGCTGAATTTGGTTTTTATTTAATGATCGCATCATCCCTACACTGGAGAATTTAAGATGAGCAATATTCCTGCAGATTTAAAATACATTGAGTCACACGAGTGGTTGAAACTAGAAGCTGACGGCACCGTGACCGTGGGCATTACCGAACACGCACAGGAAGCCTTGGGCGACATCGTGTTTGTTGAGTTGCCAAACGTGGGCGACACCCTAGGCGCAGACGATCAGGCCGGCGTGGTTGAATCGGTTAAGGCCGCTTCTGACATCAATGCGCCGATTGCCGGCGAAATTGTGGCCATTAACGAAGACTTGATTGCCAGCCCAGACTTGGCCAATACCGACCCTTACGGCGCCGGTTGGTTCTTCCGCGTGAAGCCTAGCAACGTGGGTGATTTGGATGGTTTGATGAGCGCAGAGCAATACGCTGCCGAAATCGACTAGTATTCTGATGAGCCCGCTTTTGCGGGCTTTGTTTTGCCTTGATGTCATGCGCGTAAGGCGTTGTCATTTTGCTTATTAAAGGGTTTAACTCATGAGTATTCAATCATTATTCTTCAATGAAGAATTCGTAGGGCGCCATATTGGCACCTCAGCGGCCGAGCAGGCCAGCATGTTGGCCGATTTAGGCCTGAACAGCATGGCCGAGTTTGTGGCCCAAACCGTTCCGGACAGCGTGTTGATGCCGCAGCCGTTCGGTTTGCCAGACAGCCTTACCGAAGCCGATGCCTTGGCTAAGCTTAAGGCCATTGCCAGCAAAAACAAGATTTTTAAAAGCTACATCGGCATGGGCTATTACCCTACCCGTTTGCCCAACGTCATTGCCCGCAACGTGTTGGAAAACCCAGGTTGGTACACGGCGTATACCCCTTACCAAGCAGAAGTGTCACAAGGCCGTTTAGAAGCCTTGTTAAACTTCCAACAGGTGTGTATTGATTTGTCTGGCCTAGAAGTGTCTGGCGCGTCTTTATTGGACGAAGCCACGGCCGCTGCGGAAGCCATGGCGATGGCCAAGCGCGTGTCGCGCTCTAAGTCTAACCAATTCTTCGTGGACAGCCGCGTGCTGCCACAAACCCTGGCCGTGATGCAAACCCGTGCCAAATACTTTGATTTTGAGCTGGTCATCGGTGACTTAGCCCTGGCCGCTGCCGGCGATTACTTTGGCGCCCTGTTCCAATACGTGGGCGTGAACGGCGACGTGGTTGATTTGACCGACGTGATTGCGGCGGTCAAAGCCAAAGGCGCTTTGGCCTGCGTGGCCGCCGACATCATGAGCCTGGTGCTGTTGAAATCACCGGGCGAAATGGGTGCCGACGTGGCCTTGGGCAACACCCAACGCTTTGGCGTGCCCATGGGCTTTGGTGGCCCTCACGCAGCGTATTTTGCCTTTAAAGACAGCATGAAGCGTTCCGCGCCTGGTCGTTTGATCGGCGTGTCGGTTGACGCCGGTGGCAAGCCTGCCTTGCGCATGGCTTTGCAAACCCGTGAACAACACATTCGCCGCGAGAAAGCCAACTCGAACATTTGTACCTCTCAGGTATTGTTGGCCAACCTGGCTGGCATGTACGCCGTGTACCACGGCCCTGTGGGCGTGAAACGCATTGCCAACCGCATTCACACCTTGGCCAGCGCTTTTGCCAATACCGTGGTGGCCGCCGGCGGCAAAGTGGTGCATGAGGTTTTGTTTGACACCGTGCAGGTGGATTTGGGTGACCAAGCCGCCAACGTGTACGCTGCAGCACAAAAAGCGGGCTTCAACCTGCGTCAGGTATCGAACAGCGTGTTGGCCGTGGCCTTCCACGAAGAGTCTAGCCTAGAGGATTTACATCAGCTGACCCAGCTGTTTGTGGGCCAAGACGCCTTAATCGACACCGTGGCCACGCGTTTGCCGGCCGCCGTTTTGCGTACCGACGCCATCCTGTCACACCCAGTGTTCAACAGCTACCACACCGAACACGAAATGCTGCGCTATTTAAAACGCCTAGAAAGCAAAGACATTGCGCTGAACTTCAGCATGATTTCCTTGGGCAGCTGCACCATGAAGCTGAATGCCACGGCAGAAATGTTGCCGATTACCTGGCCTGAATTCTCTAACATGCATCCGTTTGCGCCGCAAGACCAAACGCAAGGGTATATGGGCATGTTGGATGGCCTGGCGGAACAGTTGAAAATCATCACCGGTTTTGACGCCATGTCGCTACAGCCTAACTCTGGCGCCCAAGGCGAATACGCCGGTCTGGTGGTGATTCGTCGCTACCATGAGTCTCGTGGTGAAAGCCATCGCGACGTGTGCTTGATTCCTCGCTCTGCCCACGGCACCAACCCCGCATCGGCACAAATGGCCGGCATGAAGGTGGTGGTTGTGGCCTGTGATGAGCTCGGCAACGTTGACGTTGAAGACTTAAAAGCCAAGGCCAAAGAGCATGAGGCCAATCTGGGTG
>JAGNPU010000289.1 GCA_017989485.1 Neisseriaceae bacterium | reverse complement strand
CATAGCGCTGGTTCTAGGCGGAAGGCAACCATGGCTGGTATTGTCCCCCGATCAAGCCTGTCGGTGACGCATCACCAGCCTCACACAGGGTCATGCCGACCCCACAAAAAAGAGCGCCCGCAGGCGCTCTTTTTGCTTCTGTCCCGCGGGCAATTAATCCAAACACACCTGCTCGTTGGCCAATAGCTGCGCGATGGTTTCGCGTTGACGAATCACTTTTACCTCGCTGCCGTTGACCATGACTTCGGCGGCGCGCGTGCGCGCATTGTAGTTGCTGGCCATGCTGCTGGCGTAGGCGCCGGCGCTCTTCACCGCCAGCAACGCGCCTTCTTTCACCGCCAGCTCACGGTTTTGGCCCAGAAAATCACCGGTTTCACAAATGGGGCCCACCACGTCGGCCACAATGGCCTTTACGTCATCGTGACGGTCCACCGCCACGATTTCATGATAGGCGGCGTAAAGCGAAGGGCGCAGCAAATCGTTCATGGCCGCGTCGACGATGATGAAATTTTTCTCTTCGCCCGCCTTGATGAATTCCACCTTGGTCAACAGCACGCCCGCATTGCCCACCAGGCTACGGCCCGGTTCCATCATGATTTTTAAATCACGCTGGCCCAAACGCTGAGTGACCGCATTCGCATAGCCGACCAAATCAGGGACGGCCTCATCGTGGTACACAATGCCCACGCCGCCGCCGATGTCGACGTGGTCTAAATGGATGCCTAAATCCGCCAGCTGATCCACCAACACCAGCAGACGTTCAAACGCCTCTACCAGCGGTGACAGGTCGGTGAGCTGAGAACCGATGTGGCAATCGATGCCCACAATCGTCAAATACGGCAAAGCCGCGGCATGTTGATAGGCCTTAATGGCATCTTTAAACGCAATGCCAAACTTATTGGCCTTTAGGCCGGTGGAAATATAAGGATGGGTTTTGGCGTCCACGTCGGGATTGATGCGCAACGAAATCGGGGCTTTTTTGCCCAAGCCTTTGGCCACGGCATTGATGCGCTCAAGCTCATTAATCGATTCCACGTTAAAACACAGCACGCCCTCTTGCAAGGCAAACTCAATCTCGGCGGCACTTTTGCCCACGCCCGAAAAAATGGTTTTACTGGCCAACCCGCCGGCGGCCAACACGCGCGCCAGCTCACCACCAGACACAATGTCAAAACCGCTGCCCAGGCTGGCAAAGTGTTTTAACACGCTGAGGTTACCATTGGCCTTAACGGCATAACAGATTAAAGGGTTCAACTTGGCAAATGCCTGTACGTAGTTATGGTAGGCCGTGCTTAACGCAGTTTGGCTGTACACATACAAAGGGGTACCGTGCTGTTTGGCCAAATCGTTTAACGCCACGTCTTCAATATGTAAGGTTTGGTTCTGGTAGGTCAGCGCACTCATGGTGGTTTATCGTCTCTCTAAGATTATTCTGGTTGTGTGGCCGTTGTGGCGCTGGCATCAGCGGCCGCGTCGGCGGTAGGCGTCGCAGGGACTAAGGGGGTAGCGGGCACTTGGCTTTGCTTCGGTGCGGCATTAGGGTCCGGCAAATACAGCGGCCCCTGATAGCCACAGGCCGACAATAATACGGTACTGAAAACGGCCGCAATAATCAATCGCATATCGAACTCTCTTTTGTGGCAAAATAAAGATACTATCAAAACCACTGTGAAGACAAAAGGCCAACATGACTGAAAGCGAATTTTTAAATTATTCTGACCAACTCTTTGCGCACATCGACAACCAGATTGACGACTTAGATTTAGACGTAGATTGCCAAAGTTCGGGCAACGTTTTGACCCTAGAAATAGACGACAGCGGCGAACAAATCATCATCAATCGCCACACCCCGAATCAAGAATTATGGATTGCGGCCAAAAGCGGTGGCTTCCACTTTAGCAACCAAGACGGCCAATGGTTGGCCACCCGCGACGGCGCTGAATTTTTTGCCGTCCTGAACCAGGTGTTGAGCACCGCGCTCAACGACGCCGTGGTGATCACCCCCTTCACCGCCTAATCCCCACCTCAGGCAGCCCAGGCTGCCTGAGGTGTATGAACACCCCCAAGCCTATGACGCCCTATTCTTTCGCCACCGCCTTATGCCTCAGCCTGACGCTGGTCGCCACCGCGTGGGCCAACCCCACAGAGCCCGAGCTCCCTACACACCAGGCCAAGGCAACACACCGGCCTAGCCTAGACCAGTTAATCACCGACGCCGACGCCGGCTCTGCCCACGCCCAATATCGCCTAGGCAATCGCTATTACCACGGCCGCGACGTGCCCAAAAACATCAACCAAGCCATCCGCTATTTCGACCTCGCCGCCAAGCAGGGCGATGGCCGTGCCCAATATGCACTGGCCCTACTCTATCACCGTGGTGAAGGGGTGCCGCAAGACAGGCTAAAAGCGATTGAGTATTACAAACGCGCCGCCGGCCAAGGCCATGCGGAATCGCAATACAGCCTTGGGGCCATGTATTTTCACGGCGACGGCGTGGTCAAAAACAAAGACGACGCCCTTCAGTATTATCAGGCCGCCGCGGCCCAAGGCCATGGCGAAGCGCTGTACGCCCTCGCGACGCTGTATTACAACGGCGACACCGTGACCAAAGACATGGACAAGGCGGTTGACTACTATCGCCAGGCCGCCATTGCCAACAACCCACAGGCCCATGCCCAGCTGGCCGCCATGTATTACCACGGCAAAGGCCTGCCCCAAAACACCACGCAAGCCATCGCCCACTACCGCATGGCCGCCAAGCAGGGCGTGACCGCCGCCCAATATAGCCTGGGCTTGCTGTATTACAAGGGTGAGGGCCTGCCCAAAGACCTAAACCGCGCCGCGCGGCTATACCGCTTGGCCGCCAACAAGGGCGATGCCGCCTCGCAGTTTAATCTGGGCCTGATGTATTTGGCCGGCGAAGGCGTCAGCCCAGATCCGGTTCAAGGCCGCCGTTATCTAGAACAGGCCGCCGCACAAGGCTTTGCCGACGCCCAAGCCGCCCTGACCCAACTCAACGCCAACCCACCGGCATCGCCCAGCAAATAGCGGCTTCTGTGGGCCCCTTCCTGGGGCAGACGGCACAGCGGGGGCGGCGTGGTGAAGGCTTCGTCAGTCGTTTACGACCAGCAAACCATGGCCTGTTGATCCCCCCTGCTGGCATAGCGTGGGTCGCGACCCACGGGGGTTGGGCTTTGGTGCTGAGGCTTCGTGGGTCCGCTGCGCTTGACCCACGCTACCGCATGTTGGCCATCACTAAGCTTTTTTTACTTAGCTCCTCACCTAATAGCCCGCTTGAGACAACTCACCATGCCACCCAAACGCCGTCATCCTCGCGCAGGCGGGGATCCAGCCAGCCGTAGGCTGGGCCCTGATGGTGCAATAAACATGGTCTGATTATGCCCCTGCTGGCGTAGCG
>JAGNPU010000026.1 GCA_017989485.1 Neisseriaceae bacterium | reverse complement strand
CTTAAGGATTCATTGCCAAATAAAAACAAGGTGATGGCGCTGGACAAGCCTAAAGCCACCGCAATCGGCACCCCCATGAACATCAGGACGAATAGAGCCAAGAATAAAAACAGCACCGTCATGACGGCCCCACTTTCTGTTGTTGCCCGCCCTCTGGCTCGGCAGTCATCTCCTGCAGCAAATCAGCCACCTCCTCTAACTCATTCGGCAATAGGTTAATTTGCTCTTGCGCCAGCATTTTGCGCAGCATTTGCACATAGCGTAAGCCCGCCAAAGCCAAACCTATGGGCACCACTGCGGCAATGTGGGCCAGCTTGATACCGAACTGGTCTAAGTCTTCGGCGCCTATTTGGCGCTGCCACAAAACCGACACCCACTGCCAGCTGGCGGCAAAAAATAAGCACACATAAATTAAGCAGCAGGCACAGGCCATGAGGCCTAGACTGCGCTGCTGCGACAAAGGCAAGCGTTTACTGAACACGTCTATGCCCAAATGGGTGGCCGTGCGTACCCCGTAAGCAATCCCCAAAAAAATCAGCCAGGCAAAACCTACTTTGGTGAGTGAAGCGCTCCACGTCATCTGCTGGGCCGCCTGTAAAATGGCATCGCCCAGAACCAGCAATACGGTTTTAACGCCCCCCATGAATGCCGGCATCAGCTCTGCCAGCCAGTAGCAAACGCCATACACGTTGTTCAACACCACGTACACAAAGGTCACCAGCGTCATGACCACCAAGGCACCGACCAGAAGCTGCTCTTCTAGCCAGTCCCATAGCCGATTCAGCTTCTTCATCTGAACGCTCTGCATCAGGAGGATTCATGGGACGGCAGCGTGGGGGCGGCATTGGCGCTCACAGCCGCATCGATGAGCGGCTGGCCGATGGCGCTGGCAAACTGTGCCCAAACCGGCTGCATGGCCTGACGCCAAGCGGCTTTTTGCGCCGGCGTCAACACGGTCACCTCTGTGGTTTTGGCCGCGATGATGTTGGCCTTGTCGCGCTCATTCAAAGCCTCGGCTTCGGCATTCACCGCCACGGTCACCTCCGCCAAAATCGCCTCAAGCGACTGACGCACATCGTCCGGCAGGCCTGCCCAAAAATCGGCATTGGTGATCACCATATAATCGATTAAGCCATGATTGCTTTCCGACAGGTGGGACTGGACCTCGTTCATGCGCTGGGAAAAAATATTGGAATAGGTGTTTTCTTGACCATTAACAACGCCGGTTTGTAGGCTTTGATACACCTCACCAAAGCTGATTTTACGCGGCACGGCCTGCAAGGCCTTAAACTGGGCTTCCAATACGTCTGAAGCCTGCACCCTAAACTTAAGGCCTCTGGCGTCTTGCGGCAATAACAGCGGCTGGTTGGCCGACAGCTGCTTCATGCCATTATGCCAATAGGTCAAGCCGGTAATGCCTTTGTCGGTCATGCTGCGCAACAGGGCCTGCCCCGCATCGCTTTGCTGAAACCGATCGACGGCGGCAAGGTCATCGAACAGAAACGGCAGGTCAAACAGTTGAATTTCAGGCGCGTATTTGTCAAACTTAGCCAAAGACGGTGCCAGCATCTGCACGTCTCCGGTCAATAAGGCTTCCATCTCTTTGCCATCCCCAAACAGCTGCGAATTGGGATACACCTCCACCACCACTTTATCTCCCAAGCGTTCACCAACCAAACGTTGAAACAATAAGGCGCCCTTGCCTTTGGGTGTGTTTTCGGCCACCACATGCGAAAACTTAATCGTGATGGGCTGTTCTTTGCCACTGACCATATAAAACACGCCGGCCAGAATAATGATGGGTAACAACCATAGGTATTTTTTAATCATGTGTTCTCCTCAGTATGCATGCGCATTAAGCGTCTATTTATGGGGGGTTACTACAAAATCACGGCCAATTCAAACCCTTCACTGATCAGGCTGATGTACCAATCACTCGTAAATATTTCTTAGAAGCCAAATACTTCTTTAAAAAAATTGCCCTCTGCTTGAACGGTATTGCTCATCATGACGGTGTATAGGCTTTTTTTCATGCGGTAAACTCCCTTTTTGTCTATTGTCAATCAACACAATTATGACGCATGCGTTTAGGGTTTTGGAATTAAGCTTTTCTAAATACGGCATTCGAGAATCATAATGTCCATGCACGGGGCTTCTGCGTCATGGCAGTCACATAGGGTAAATTTCTTTTGACATGATAAATGATTCTTATTATCATTTATTAATGACAAACAGATACTCAGAGCCGTCCATGTCCACGTTTCACCCTCAGCCCCACGCTTGGCCAACCTTATTATGGGTCTGCTTGATACACGTCGGTCTATTGAGCTATGTCCATAACAACCCGCCTGCCGTGCCCACCCCACAGCAGGCTTTAACCATAGTCAGTGTTGCGCCGCGGCCTCAGCCCCTAGCCCCTATGCGGCCACACACCGCCAAACCAGAACCAACACCCACACGCATTTTTGCCCGAGCGGCCTCATCCTCAACGCCCCCCACGCCGACAAAGCAGCCTACCGAGGGGGCGCACATCCGTGCCGAAATGTCTTTGACGCCACTCGCCCAGGCCCCCATGGCCGTAGCCGCCCCTGGTGAGGCCAAAGCCGCCCCGTCCGCCACAATCACCTCGTTGCCCAGCATTCATGGCATTGCCACGCGGGTCAAAAGCCCGTTAAAAGGCCGCGTCACCGTGGTGGCCGTCATCAGCCCAGACAACCGACTGTTGCGCCTGAACACCAGCGGTCAAGAACCCAAACTCTATCGGCCTGCGCGTCGCCTGGCAGAGTCCGCCCGTTATCAAACCGCCCTGCGTGACGGCACGCCGATAGAGGCCAGCATTACCTTTGATATTTTATTTCACTAAACACCCAGGCTCCGCCTGGGTTTTTCTCTATAAGGAACCGTAAGGAACCGTTATGTTGCGCTTGTTGTCTTTTTTTCCGCCGTCGTCCCACCTGTTGCCCGCGTCCAGAACAGTGCGGCTATCCCTCACCGGCCTGCTGCTTGGCATCGGCCCCTATGGCCTGGCCGAAACGCCCTCTTTTCACCTCGGCACCATCAACGTGGCCACCGACGGCCTAGATGCCGATGAGGGCCCCCCTCGTCGTGTGCGTACGGCCACCAAAACCGACATGGCGATTAAAGACGTTCCGGCCACCATCGACGTGATTGAGGTCGATCAACATAAGGTTTACGGGATTCAGGACTTGAATGAGGTATTAGATGGGATTGCCGGCGTCGACACCCATTACGACATGCGCAGTGACGGCATTTTGCTCAGGGGGTTCGAGGCCAGCGACGGGGACATATACCGAGACGGGGTGCGCGCCAGCGGGCAAATTCGGCGCAGCACCGCCAACGTAGCTCAGATTGATATTTTGAAAGGCCCAGCCTCGGTCTTGTACGGCCGTGGCAGCGGTGGGGGCGTGGTGAATTTAATCAGCAAAGAGGCCAATTTTGAGGCCCCAAGCAGCCTCGCCGTCAGGCTGGGCCGATGGCATCAGCGCGGCACCATGCTGGATGTGAATCACATTCTGTCGCCTAACCTTGCCCTACGCCTCACCGCCGACTACGAGCAGGCAGACGCATTTCGTCAAGGCATACGCCATCGCACTAAAATGATTTCACCCAGCGTGCTGTTCGACAGTCAAAACGGCCACAGCTGGCTGTTGCAATACACCCATGACGACGTTTGGCGTCGCCCTGATCGTGCCCCCAGCTACGGCAGCCTGCCAGACAACGTGCCGATGAGCGTGGCCTATGCCCACCCCAATGATGATATTGAAGATCGCCTGCGTCTATGGCGCTCGGTACTCAATCTGCCCATGGGCGCTGATTGGTCTTTGCGTTGGACCAGTACCTTACACCGCGCCAGTCAAAATTTTGACCACTTATACGGCGGCAGCTATTGTCAGCACAATGGCCAACTCCTCAATACGGGCCGCCCCTGCCCTCATCCTGGACAAATGACCTTTATCCGTGCCTGGCAGCAAACCGAGAATCAAACCCGTAGTCACCTACTTGATGTCACCGGCAGCGTTCACACCGGGCCTTTCAAACATGAGGTGCTTATTGGCCTAGAACACAGCATCGAAAAACGCCTGCCGCGCTTAGCCACCTCCCGTACTGACCCCAGCCTAAACTATCCTTGGCCCATAGACCCCTATGCGCCCCAGTGGCTGCATGAAAAATCCCCGCGGGGCGAAGCCACCACGAATAATCATCATCGGGCCCAGACCAAGGCCTTATACGCTCAGGACGTGATCCACCTGACGCCGACATGGCAAGCCATGTTGGGTGGCCGCTACGAGCAATACGTTTTCCAGTCAACAGACCGCATCAAACACCAACAGCGTCGCTATCGAGGCTCGGTATTCAGCCCTCGCGTGGGCTTAGTCTGGCAGGCCACGCCGCAACACCATGGTTATTTGTCTTACAGCAAGAATTTTTCGCCCTATGGCGGGCGAGGGTTGATTGCCGTCTCGACGGCACAAACGGCCGTATTCGATGACCAACCCCAATACGCCAAGCAATACGAGGTCGGGGTCAAAAGCGACTGGCTAGAGGAGGCCTTGTCCAGTCAGTTGTCGGTATATGATTTAACCTTAGCCAATGTTCGCTATCGTCCCGACGCAGAAAATCGGCCTTATGATTGGGCATTAAGGGGCAAAGAACAGTCTCGGGGGGTGGAATTCAGCCTGACCGGGAAAATAGCCCAGAAATGGTCTGTTCGAGGCCAACTAGGCCGACAGCAGGCAAAAGTCAAACAGGATGCCCAGAAGCCAGAGCTCACCGGCCATCACAAAGCCAACGTCGCAAAAAACAACGGCAGCCTGTTTGTTCGATATCGACCCAATGAGCAATGGTATGGCGAAGTCGGCAGCGTCTTTAAGTCCTCGGTATACACCCATTTGGACAATGCCCACAAACGACCGGGTTATGGCCTGCTGCACGCCTCTATGGGCTATCGCAGCAAGGACGTGACCGTGACCCTGGCCGCCACCAACTTAGCCAACACGCGCTATTGGCGTTCGAGCAATCATCCTGGCACGCCGAGGGCGGTGTTGCTCAGCAGTGCCTATTGGTTTTAGCCCACTGCGCGGCAGGCTACATTTTCTGGGCGATTTTATCCAGGTTTAAGCTGCGCGCCATGGCGTCAAAGATTTCGGTATAGGTACCGCCTTGGGCATAGATGTGCTCATGCGTGCCCGACTCGACCATGTGGCCGTCCTTCATCACATACATATAGTCGGCGTCGATGATTTGCGAAATGCTGTGGGAAATAATGATGACGGTCCGGTCTTGCTTGATGGCGTCGAGGCTATTTTTAATCTGCTCCGTCGCCACGGCGTCCAGACTGGCCGTCGGTTCATCCAAGAAAATAATCGGCGGATCTTTAATGAACATCCGCGCAATGGCGATGCGCTGTTGCTGGCCGCCGGACAGCTGCAAGGCACGCGTTTGGTATTGATCGGGCAAGGCCATGATTTGATCGTGAATAGACGCCTTCTTGGCCGCCACCACCACGTCGTCAAAGCTGGCATGGCTGTCGCCATAGCGGATGTTTTCTTCTATGCTGCCGCTGAAAATATGGTTTTTTTGCAGCACGAGGCCGATATTGTCCCGTAAAAATTTGGTGTCGTAGTCGCCTAAAGGCACGCCATCCAAGGTGATCTCACCAGAATCGGGCTCGTAAAACTTATCCAGTAGGCTGATAAGGGTGCTTTTGCCCGCGCCGGACAGGCCCACTAAGGCGGTAATCTTGCCCTTGGCAATGGTCATGTCAATATTGTGTAAGGCCTTGGTGCCATTGGGGTAGGTAAAGTCGACGTTTTTGAGCACGAACGCCCCCTTAGGCGCTGCGCCACGATGGCTGCCGGTGGGCTCTTTTTGCTCATCGGCATTGAGAATCTTGAAATAGCTTTCTGAATAAATCAGGGCATCGTTCATTTCATCGTAAATACGGTGTAGCTGACGGATGGGCGCCGACACGTTATTAAACAGCAAAATGTGGAACATGATGGCGCCTATGGTCATGTCGCCCTTGAGGACCAAATAAGACGTCAAGATGATCACCAAAACCACGCCAAACTGCTCGACAAACGCTTTCAAACCATCGAATAAAAAACTCAGCCGCCGGGTTTGTAACTGGTTGTCGGTCAAATCTTTTTGCAGGTTTAGCTGTTTGGTGCCTTCTTCGGTTTCGCGGTTAAACGACTTAATCACGGTGATCGAGTCGATGATGCTGATGATGCCCTGGCTTTTCGATTCGCGGTCGCGCCTTAGGGTACGTCGCCAGCCTTTAAGCTTGCCGGCCTGGCGTTTGGAAATGTAAAAATACACGGGGATAATGCACAGCCCAACCAGGCCAACGTAGACGTTGGCGTAAAACATCAGCGCCAGCGCCATTAAGGAGTTGGCAAACAGCGGCAAAATGTCGATGAAAAAGTTTTGCACCAGCCGCGTCAGGCTGCCGATGCCGCCGTCAATACGGGTTTGTAAACGGCCCGCCTCGTTGTCATTGTCGGCAAAAAAAGACAGCCTATAGGTGAGGATTTTTTCAATAATGGCCTGTGCCAAATCCTGAGACACCAAAATCCTCAGGCGTTCACCATAAAACTTCTGCCCAAACTGCACCACCGCGCTGATGAGCTCCTTACCCAGCAAAATGGCACTGATGACCACTAAGAGTCGCCCTCCCTGAGCCAGCCCTTCACCGTTATTGACCATGCTGCTGATGGTGTCGATGACGTAGCGCAACACCAGCGCATTCACCTGGGCCGCACCCGCCCCAATAAAGGTCAAAATCAGGGTGGCGATTACCAATAATCGATAAGGCCGTACAAAAGCACGCAGGTTGCGAAACAATTCAAATAAGGTCATGGCGTGCAGTCGCCTTTCAAGACGAATAGGATGATTCACTATAGTACAAAAAACAGATGAGACCTACTCGCATTTATTAACATAACGCTTAACGATTCCATTTTCTGAATGCCAATGTTAAAAACACCACGTCCCTTTGGCCATCAGCCCCCTAGTCATCCCCCGAACCAAACAGGCCACCCGCGAAGGTGGCCTGGGATGAAGCTAAAGGCTCAGCTTATTTCGCTTGACGTTCACCCTTAATGTCTAAGGTCACGCGCCGATCAGGCTGTAAACAGGCCTTGAGTGCCGCCGTGGCTTTGGTGCCGACGCAGTCTGTGGTCACCGGATCTGCAGCCCCGGCACTATTGACCGTCATGGCGGCATTAATGCCCTTAGACTTGAGGTAGTCATGAACGGTTTGTGCCCGTGCCAGGCCCAGTTTTTGGTTATAGGCCGTGGGGCCCAAACGGTCGGTATGGCCGGTTAAGTCGATGCTGGCAATGCTGACATAGCCCTGATTAATACGGTTCACTAACTCATCCAGGGTTTGACGCCCCTCTGGCAACATGTCGTTCAAATCCGAGCGGTCAAATTTAAACAGGGCATCGGCCGATACGTTGATGCGCTCACTGTGTACCACCGCTACCGGTACGGGTGCTGCCTCTGGTGGACACCAGCGATTGTTCACGTCTTGCATGCTGCTACAGGCGCTGAGCAACAGGGCTGCGGCCAATACGCTGAGGGTCATTAAATGGTTTTTCTTCATGGTCTATCCTTTGTCATCATCATAAGGGGGTTCGGGTATGTCAAACAGCTACCACATGCGCTTCAGGCCGAGGGTGCCGCCGTACCCTTCACGCTTGGCCCCATCAAAGGAATGCTCGTAGCGGGCATCGGCATACAGATAAGCGGCTTTGGCCAACGGCACCTGCATGCCCAAAGTCACTTCACCCCAAGTGTTGCCGTAGCGTTCTCTGCGTTCGACCTCGTCTATGCTCACCTTCGCAGGCTTAATGAAGTCATGCAAAACATTAAAAGTGGTGTAAAACGTTTTGGTACGATAGGCCTGAGTCGGCGCATTGTAAGCCAATCGGGCCCCTAAACGCCCACGAACCCCATGGGTGTTCTTCTGGTCGATGTCAAATAAGTCGTCCTTGGGGTCTTTTAACCGTAAATACTGATAGGTCAACTGTGCTTGTGGCTCTAACAACCAGCGCGAAGCACCCAGCTGAAAGGGACGCCCAACTTCCGCGGAGACCGCTGCACCATAGCCATTTTGTTTGACGCTGCCCGCTTCATCATCCACTTTGTACTTGTTGCGCACATAGTTTAATTGGCCAACCAAGTCTAAATACGTCCCATTTTTGGCGTAGGCGGTGGAATACAGGCCCAGCGTCGCCAAATGGCTTTTCGCCGTCCCGGTTTGCTCCGTCTGGTCATTGGCCCCTAGCTGATCCGCAAACTTGCTTTTGCCATAGCCATACGATGCCATCACGCCGGTATGGCGTCGGGCGCCAGTGGCCTCATCCACGCTAATGCTCAAGTCGTGGCCGAACTGAACCCCATACATGCTGATGTCGCTGTCAAATTGTGCTTTACCGGTTTGTTTTAAACGCTTGCCATATAGTCGACCCCAGGTTTGCGCGCCGACGGTGTTTTGACACTCGCCACATTCATCCCAGGCCATGGCCTGATGTTCGCCTACCCGCTGGTGTAAGGTACCGATATTGGTGTACATCATTTCGGTATTGGCGTTGGCCATTTGCGTGTAGCCCGGCACAACGGGATCAACCGCTTCAGCAGCGCCTGCTGTCTGATGGACCAAGGCCATACTGACGGCTAAGGCCAGGGTTTTTGGGACTAAGCGATTGCCTCGAGCCCGTCTGGCGTGAGTGATGAGAGTCATAGTGTGCTTCCTTTAGTGAACAGGGCTGCGCGGTGTCAGACCCATGTTTAAAAAACAACCATTAGTGACAGCTTGAATGGCGTGGCAACGGTCTCGACAAAAGTCGGGTTACGTAGGCCCACCCTCATCACCCAGTTCAAAGCCTTAGGCTCCAAACCATGCTTGATGACAGTTTATACTAGTACTTAATAGAATCACCCGTCATGCATTAAATGAATCTTGCTCAAAAAGAAAGCGCTATGCCCTTGTTTTAACCCCCAAAAAGAGACAATTAGGTTTGACTCATCACCCGTAAGACCATACCCACCACAGTTTCAAGCAAGAGGATTGATTTCGTTACAAAAAAACCACACTTACGGCACATCATCGCGCTAAACCACAATGATTAATTTATTTAAGTTTATTGTATTGGTTTAAAAAAGACCCAGGCCCTGTGGCCCATCCTCCCCCTCAGCGCCTTACTCATGCCGAAACACACCCTCATAAAGCGCGGCCTTGGTAGGCCGCGCACACCCATTAATCGCTTAACGCCATTGGTATTTCATGCCCAAGGTGCCGCGATAGCCTTGATGCTTCGCGCCGGAAAGTGCGTGCTCATATCGCGCGTCTGCATAGGCATAAGTCTGTTTGCCTAGCGGCAGCTGCAGGCCTAAGCCAAGCTCTCCCCAAGTGGTTTGATGGCGTTCACGATAGGCATCGGGCCCAACCGACACGCCTTTGGCGTTCAAGAAATCATGCCAGACGTTGGCGACGGCATACACCGTACGGCTACGCTGTGCCTGAGAGCCTTGGTTGTGTGCCAAACGCACGCCGAGTCGGCCGCGCAAACCCTGTTGGTCATCTTGATCAACCTTGCGCTTGCCATCATGAAAATCCGACAAATGGAGGTATTGATACATCAGCTGTGCCTGAGGCTCAACCAACCATGCGCTTGACCCCACTGCATAAGGACGACCCACTTCGGCAGAGACTAGGCCGCCCCAGCCATTTTGGCTGACGTTAATGTTGTCGCGTGATTCATACTTGTTGCGTAAATAAGTCACCTGACCCATTAGGTCAAGATAAGCGCCAGAAGCTTGATAATGGGTTTGATAGGCACCCAAACTGAAGGCATCCGTATTGCCTTTGCCGGTATAACGCGTGCCCGCCAAGACGCCATTAACCGCGCCCAGTCGATCATAAAAATCCAACTCATGCCGACCATAGCTGGCCATTAGCCCAGTGTGGCGACGGCTACCGGTTTGCTCGTTCACGCTCAGATCAAAATCATGGCCCACTTGTACCAGATACAAATCGCCTTCTTGATTCATACGCTGTTTGCCATTGACGTCTAGCTTTTGTCCGACAATACGCGCCCAAGTTTGGCTGTTGACCTGATCCTGACATTGGCCACATTCATCCCAAGCCAGGCTTTGCTGTTCGCTGACGCGTTCATGCAGCGTCGCGGCCATGGCGTAGCTCAAAGCCATATTGGCATACGGCATTTGCGCATAACCGACCACTTCCGGCGCCAGAATCGTTGGTTTGGGGTTGACCGGTGGCTCCGTAGGTGGGTTAACCGGTTTCGGGGGTTCTACAGGTGGAATCGGCGCCTCTGCAGCAGCAAGCGTCCATTTGTACTGATTGCCATCTCGATATAACTGCGCCTCAGCCATCCCTTCTGTGGCGGCAGTACCCACAAAGGCCATACTCTGTGCACCTGCACGGCCTTCACCATCATGGTCTTGATCAACAATCACTACAGGCACACTGTTGAGTCGCTCAGCAACTTGCTTTACCGTCCCCTTAATCAAAATGGTTTTGCCATGAGCATCAGTCGGAATGACTTTGGTTAGCCCCGATGCCGCCCCGGTAATGTGCAATACATCAGACTGTGACTGGCCGCCAGTCACATTGCCTGGTGCGTCCCAAACCGTGTCCATTTTCACCACGCCCGCATCGCCATGGTAGTCACCGTCTATCGTCAAGACATCACCCACAACGCCATTATTTAATTCAATAGCACTGCCGGCGTTGCTGACCTTACCCTGTAAAACATAAGCCGCAGCAGCACCATTGGCACCATCATGAGCCAATAACCGGCTCTGATTAACCATGTTCAATTCATCAAAACTGCTGGCCTGAGCCTGTGCATCGGTAAATCGCTTGTTGGCAGCCAGCTGCCACTGGGCCTGATCCAAGGCCACCGACAGCTGTCCCCCAGCCGATTTTTGGGTCAGGCCCGTCATTTTGGCGCCCGCGCTTAGCGCCAGGGACGCACCCGCCTGTTCGGCGACCTCAATCAAATAGCCTTGATCGCGGGCACGCAGATGGCTGTCCTCACCCTTAAAGGCCAATGCCACACCCGTGGCACGCGCCTCTACGGCAATCAACGATTTCTGTACGTCTTCTTGACCCGCCCCAGCCACTAGCTGGGCATTATTAAA
>JAGNPU010000288.1 GCA_017989485.1 Neisseriaceae bacterium | reverse complement strand
CTAAAAACAATAACTTTATTGATGATGTCCTGTTTATCATCCACAAAGACCCGTTAACCAAGTGGCATTTACCCACTTTGGCCAAACACGTCGGCACCAATGAATGCTACTTAAAGCAAGAATTTAAGAATAAAACCGGCATTTCCATTGGCCGTTATATTAAAAATCTGCGCATGCAAGAGGCTTTAGAGCTCATTATTAACCATAAACTCTCCACCAAAGAAGCAGCCTATAAGATTGGCTATACCGACGTGGGTTATTTTGCCCGTATTTTCAAACAACAATTTGGCTATACGCCCAGTGACCTTATTTGAAAATAACCACTATAAAAAACACCCTTAATAGATACCATTAGCGTAAAAAAAGCCTTGGCCCTCTTTCGAGGCACCAAGGCTTTGGGTGTACGTCTGGACTACAACATCCAATCCGCAATCAATACCGAACCCATATAGGTGCCGGTAAAGGTCAGCAGCGCCACAATGGCAATCTTCACGCCAGAACGTTTAAACAATTTAACTTCAATCTGTGAAATCGCAATACCAGCATAGGCCAATGCGGGCGAGATTAACGGCAGCAGGCCCAGCTTGTCGGTGGCCTCAATCACATAATCGGCCATGGGCATGACCGGCAGCGCAATCACCACCGCCGCCATCGACACCCAAGCAATGGCCGGAATGTTAAACGGCACCACGCGACGCACCATCAGCCCAACCAGACAGCAACCAAACAAAATCAACATGCCGGGCAGCGCCGCCAACATGCCGGTGCCGGTGCCGGCCCAGTTGCTGATGAGCAAAATAAAGCACATCAACACTAAAGCCACCGCCATTTGCTTCATGCTTAACGGCGCTTCTTCATTGGCCATGGCCTCGTCGATTTCGCCAAACTGGTCTATGTTTTGCTCAAAATCTGCCTTTTGTTTTTGGTTAAAACGCGGTGTTTTACGCAGCTTGTCGGTGACTTTATACAGCCACTCCGCCGCAGGTAAGGCGACGAAAATACTGACGAACAGGCCGGTGGCGTAGGTCAGCAGGTTAGACGATGCGGCAAACGCAATAATGTCTTCACTGCGCTCTGGCACCACTTCGGCCAAGGCGGCCGAGCAAGCGCCCATCATGCTGCCACTGCCAACGCCACAGGCCATGGCCAGGGCGCGGATGTCAAAAATATTCCAAGAGGCAATTAGGCCGGCCAACAGCGAAAAATAAATCGCCCCGAACAGCGTCCCCATCACATACACGCCCATCACGCCCATACCTTCACGGCTTTTCAAGCCAAACCGATCGGCAATTAAGGCAATATTGGGCTCGCGCGCAATCGAGTGGGTCGCCCCTATCGCCTCACGCCCCATGCCAAACACCAATACGGCCACCGGCAAAGCCACCAATACCGTGGCCACGTTGCCGATTTCCTGCATGATTAAGGCGGGCCCAGCGGCCAATACGTCGTTGATTTTGGGCCCAATGCCCACGGCAAACTTGGCGATAAACGGCATCACGCAAATCAACACCCAATAGCTGGCCACTTTCGTCGCCGGCTCACCCACGATACGGCCCATCTTCGGCACGATGTTGGGGTTAAAAAAGATAGACAACACGAAGGCATACAGCAAGGGTAATAAAATCACCATGCCGATGCCGATGGAAAACTTAATGATGCCAATTGACTCTGCCGCAACCGCCAGCAGGGTAACCAATACGTGCAGTCGCCAATTGAACAACTGTGACAGCGTAACGGATGAACGCATAGCCCTATCCTCTCCTAGTGGACAGCCCTCGCCTCTGGCGGGGCTGTCTCAATCAGTTTAACCTTTATATTCACAAAGCAAACACGCCGCCACATGACTGTGGTTTCGGCGCAGAAAGTCTCAACGGTAATGGTTCACGTGACGGCTGAATGTTGATGATGCCCTCTCATGGTGTTCTCCTTTGAATGTCTATCGGTCGTCTTAAGACGTCTCTTTAGTTATGTGGGTCTACAGCAGGGATTACTTGGCCAAATAAGACTCTACTAGGCCAATCCAAACCTTCATGCCGATGGCAATGGCATCGTCGTTAAAATCATAGTTCGGGTTATGCAAGGGCCACGACGCTTTTTCGGCATCGACCCCCAGCCAGAAATAAGCGCCTTTTTGGGCCTGTAACATAAACGAAAAGTCTTCTGAGGCCATAGACGGCAGCACATTGGTTTGTACCTGTTCGGCCCCCAATACCGCCGTCGCGACGTTTTTTAATCGCGTGTAGGCTTCGGCATGGTTATGCGTCACCGGATAGCACTGCTTATAGTCTATCTGCCCATCAACCCCATAGGCCTTAGGCAGGTCGATGACCATCTCCTTCAGCAGGCGCTCAACCTCATCTCGTATGGCCATGTCCAGACACCGCACCGTGCCTTTTAACACCGCCTTATCAGGCAACACGTTAAACGCATCGCCGCTGTTGATTTGGGTCACGCTGACCACGGCTGCGCCTAAAGGCGACACCCGTCGCGACACTATGGTTTGCAGGCCCATGATCAGGCTGGCAGCCGCCACTATCGGGTCTAGCCCTTGCTCGGGCATGGCCGCATGGGTGCCGCGCCCTTGCAGGGTGATTTCGAAGGTGTCGAACGAGGCCATCATCGCCCCATTGTTGACCGCAACCTGTCCCAAGGGCAGCCCCGGCCAATTATGCAGGCCATACAGCTCGTCCACCGGAAAGCGCGTCAACAGCCCATCGTCCAACATGACCTGGGCGCCGCCCAAGGCCTCTTCCGCAGGCTGGAAGATGAACTGTACCGTACCGGCAAACGAGTCGCTTTGACTCAGGTACTGGGCTGCGCCCAATAGCATGGCCGTGTGGCCATCGTGGCCGCAGGCATGCATGCACTGATGGTTTTGCGAACGGTGGGCAAAGGTATTGGCTTCGACGATTGGCAGCGCATCCATGTCGGCCCGCAGGCCGATGCTTTTGCCTGCGCCACGGCGCAGCGTCCCCACCACGCCGGTTTGGCCCACGCCTTCGGTCACCTCTATGCCCATGGCGCGCAGCCTATCGGCGATCACGCCCGCGGTGGTGTGCTCTTGAAAGCCCAGCTCGGGCCGTTGATGAAAGGCCTGACGCCAGGCCTTTACCTGAGCCAATAAATCTTGTTGTATGCTCATCTTAAGCCTCCTCTTGGGCGCCATAGCCAAAGTTGATCAACGGCTGGGCGGCGGTCTCTACCCACACGCTTTTAATATGGCTATAGGCGTGCAGTACGGCAAGGCCAGAAGATCGGCCATAGCCGCTGTCTTTATAACCGCCAAACGGTGAGCTGACGTGGATGGTTTTATACCCATTAATCCAGAATGTCCCGGCCTTGACCTGAGCCGCCACGCGGTGGGCGCGGCCCACGTCTTTGGTCCACACCGCACCGGCCAGGCCAAAGCGGCTGTCGTTGGCCAAGGCGA
>JAGNPU010000287.1 GCA_017989485.1 Neisseriaceae bacterium | reverse complement strand
CCCTAGAACATCCCCTATACGCCCGCCTGTTGACCGACCTGAAGGCCGCTGCTGGCAACGGTGCCTTCACCTATGGCGGCCGTGCCGATGACGCCAATGCCTTATTTGTGTCCGGCAAGTGTGCCACCTTTACCGGTTCTAGCGCCAGCCGCGCCGAAATTGCCGCCAACGGTCAGTTTGACTTTGGCATCGCCCCCTTGCCGTATTACGACGACGTCGCTGGTGCCCCGCAAAACAGCATCATTGGCGGCGCGTCTTTATGGGTATTTAACAACAAGGCCACCGAGACTTATCAAGGGGTGGTGCAGTTCTTCCACTATTTGGCTCAGCCAGAAATGGCGGCCCAGTGGCACCAAAAAACCGGCTATGTGCCGGTGGTGACGGCGGCGTATGCGTTGACCCAGCAGGCTGGTTTTTATGCCAAAACGCCTGGGGCAGACGTGGCGGTGAAACAGCTGGACGTGACCACCACCGATCAGTCGCGTGGGATACGCCTAGGGTCTTTGAATGAGATTCGCGATGTGGAAGAAGGCAATTTTGAAAACATCTTTAATGGCCGCATGACCGTCGCAGAGGCCTTGGCCGACATGCAAAAGCGCAGCAATGAGATTTTGAGCCGCTTCGAAAGCACGGTCAGCAAGTAAACCGTCACGGCCTGAGGCTTAAGCCTTAGGCCGTGACCGTCTCAAGGAAACCTGCATGAAAGCAACGGTTCAGTTTCAACAACGGTGGTTGCCTTATGGCCTGGTGGCCCCGCAGCTGGTGATTACCCTCGTGTTTTTCTTTTGGCCCGCCTGGCAGGCCATTGTGCAGTCGTTTTATCGCGTGTCTGCCTTTGGCGACAGCAGGCAGTTTGTGGGCTGGCACAACTACGTCCGACTGTGGGCCGACCCCCTTTATCTGGAAGCGTTGTCGACCACGCTGTGGCTGTCGGTGTGGGTGGTGGGCTTGGGCCTGACGGTGGCCTTGTTATTGGCCCTGGCGGCCGACCATGTGTTAAAGGGCGCTCGGCTATACCAAACCCTGTTGATTCTGCCTTATGCCGTGGCCCCGGCCATTGTCGGGGTGCTGTGGGCGTTTATGTTTGCGCCCGACTTAGGGGTGGTGGCGGTGTGGCTGAAGCAGCTTGGCTTTGCCTGGCAGCCGAAGCTGGATCCGCAGCACGCCATGACGGTGCTGGTGGGGGCCTCGGTGTGGAAGCAGGTGTCTTATAATTTTTTGTTCTTTTTGGCCGGCTTGCAGGCCATCCCCAAATCCCTATTGGAGGCGGCCACCTTAGACGGTGCCGCCCCGTGGCGGCGTTTTAAAGACGTGGTGTGGCCGTTATTGGCACCGACCACGTTTTTTTTGGTGGTGATGAACGTGGTGTATGCCTTTTTCGACACCTTCGCCCTCATCGACACCATGACCCAAGGCGGACCGGGCACCTCGACCAGTACCCTCGTGTATGGCGTTTATAAGAGCGCCTTCCAAAGCCATGACTACGGTGCCTCGGGCGCCCAGTCGGTGGTGTTAATGGTGTTGGTGGTGACCTTGACCCTGCTGCAATTTAAATACATTGAAAAAAAGATTCATTATTAAGGAGGTTTTATGGTCGAAAACCGACCTTGGTTAAGGGGGCTGAGCCATGGCGTGCTGTGGCTAGGGGTGGCGTTGATTGCCTTTCCCTTATATTTAACCTTTGTGGCGTCGACCCAAAGCGCCAGCGACATTGTTCAGGCACCAATGTCGCTGTGGCCAGGCCCACATTTGCTGGAGAACTACCGCAGCGTGTTGCTTGGGGAGGGCCATCGGCCGGCCGTGGGCCAGATGCTCTGGGTCAGCCTGGTGATGGCGCTGCTGATTGCCGTGGGCAAAATCAGCGTGTCGTTTTTGGCCGCTTTTGCCATGGTGTACTGTCAGTTTCCCTGCCGTAAGCTGGTGTTTGGCCTGATTTTCATGACCTTAATGTTGCCGGTAGAGGTCAGGATTTCGCCCACGTTTGACGTGGTGGTGGGCTTAGGCCTGGCCAATACGTATGCCGGCTTAACCTTGCCGCTGATGGCCTCGGCGACGGCCACGTTTTTGTTTCGCCAGTTTTTCATGACCGTGCCCAATGAATTGGTCGAAGCGGCCAAGATCGATGGCGCAGGGCCGCTGCGGTTTTTAAAGGATGTTTTGTGGCCGCTGTCGCAAACCAGCATTGCGGCGCTGTTTGTGATTCAGTTTACCTACGGTTGGAACCAGTATTTATGGCCGCTGGTGCTGAAAACCACGGAAGACATGACCACGGTTGTGGTGGGCATTCGCGCCATGATGGGGGCCGACAGTGCCGTTGAGTGGCATTTGGTGATGGCCACGGCGATGTTGGCCATGGTGCCACCGTGTTTGGTGGTGGTGTTGATGCAAAAGTGGTTTGTCAAAGGCCTAGTCGACTCGGAAAAATAAGCCAAATTTAATCAAATAGGGGAACAGTGTGGCCACCGTAACAATCAATGATGTACGTAAAACCTATGCCAACGAGGTGCAGGTGATTCAGGGGCTGTCGGCCCAAATCGAGGACGGTGAATTTGTGGTCATCGTCGGGCCGTCAGGCTGTGGCAAGTCGACGCTGCTGCGCATGGTGGCGGGCTTAGAGTCTTGTGGCTCAGGCGAGCTGCTCATCGACGGACGGCGGGTGAACGACCTTGGCCCTGCCGAGCGTGACATCGCCATGGTGTTTCAAAACTATGCCTTATATCCCCACATGACGGTGTTTGACAACATGGCCTATGGGTTGAAAATACGCCGTTTGGGCAAAGGCCACATCGAGCAAAAAGTGACCGATGTGGCGGCCACCTTAGGGCTTACCCATTTGCTCAAGCGCCACCCCAAGCATTTGTCGGGCGGCCAGCGGCAGCGTGTGGCCATGGGCCGTGCCATCGTGCGCGACCCCAAGGTGTTTTTGTTCGATGAGCCGCTGTCGAATCTCGACGCCAAGCTGAGGGTGCAAATGCGTTTGGAAATTCAGCGCCTGCACCAGCGCCTGCGCACCACCAGCCTGTATGTGACCCACGATCAAGTGGAGGCCATGACCTTGGCCGACCGCATCATCGTGATGAACTTGGGCAAGATCGAGCAACAGGGCACGCCGCAACAGATTTTTGACGCGCCGGCGTCGACGTTTGTGGCCAGTTTTATGGGGTCGCCGCCGATGAATTTACTGACCGTTCAAATCAACGACAGAGGGCAGGTCTACGACGCCATGGGCCAGGCCATAAACGTGCCCAGTGGCTTAGTGCCTCGGGCCTTGTGGCGAAAACAGGCCATCCTCGGCCTGCGGCCGGAACACCTGCAGCTGGCGGAATTAGGCCTGTTGTTTACCTTGGAGATGATAGAGGTGTTGGGGTCGGAGCAGCTGTGGCATGGGACGGTGGCGGGGCAATCCTTGGTTTTGCGCCACCCTTACACGGCCTTGCGG
>JAGNPU010000286.1 GCA_017989485.1 Neisseriaceae bacterium | reverse complement strand
CGAGCAACGCGTGCGCCCAATCGGCAGCATCAGCGGCAAAAGCCGCGCCGCCAGGAATAACGTTGGGGGCGAAGCCACCGTCACCCTGAACAATAACAAGCCTGACGGCAATGCCCAGCTGTTTGGGGAAATCGTAGGCGGCGTCAGCACCACGCGCACGCGCTAGGCCTATGACCTAGGCAGACTTAAGCCGCCCTGATGGGCGGTTTTTTCATGGGCGTCATGCAGCAGTAATGGACAAATCCGCCACAGGCCCCGTCTTTTTTTAATAGACAAAATGTATAATACAGCCGTCTTTTTGCGTAAAATATATAAAACAACTTTAAAAATCCATTATTTTAGACATTTTGATGAATAGCACTTGAACCCGACCCCTGTTTTCGCTTAATATCGAGGTATTGACTCAAACATAACAAACAAAACACTAGGATAGACATGAACGCAAATACGCTATACGACAAACTTTGGCACAGCCATGTGGTGCAGGAAGAAGCTGATGGCACCGTGCTTTTGTATATTGATAGACATCTTGTCCACGAAGTAACCAGTCCCCAAGCCTTCGAAGGCTTGAAAATGGCCAATCGTCCGCTATGGCGTAAAGACAGTATTGTGGCCACGGCCGATCACAACACCCCGACCGACCATTGGGATGAAGGCATTAAAGACCCTATTTCTAAGCTACAGGTCGACACCTTAAACGACAACATCTTGGCCTTTGGCGCGCTGGCCTACTTCCCATTTAAAGACGAAGGCCAAGGCATTGTGCACGTTATGGGGCCTGAACAGGGCGCCACCCTGCCTGGCATGACCGTGGTGTGCGGCGATTCCCATACCTCTACCCACGGTGCCTTTGGCGCCTTGGCGCACGGCATCGGCACCAGTGAAGTAGAACACGTCATGGCCACCCAGTGCATTACCGCCAAGAAATCCAAAAACATGGTGATCCGGGTCAATGGCACTTTGGGCTTTGGCGTGACCGCCAAAGACATGGCCCTTTACCTCATCGGCCAAATCGGCACCGCTGGCGGAACGGGCTACGCGATTGAGTTTGCCGGCACGGCGGTACAGGACTTAAGCATGGAAGGCCGGATGACCTTATGCAATATGGCCATTGAAGCCGGCGCGCGTTCAGGCCTAGTGGCCGTTGATCAAAAAACCATAGACTACGTCAAAGGCCGTCCTTTTGCCCCTAGCGGCGAGCAGTGGGCTCAAGCGGTTGCCTATTGGCGCACCCTGGTGTCCGACGACGGCGCCCACTTCGACCGCGTGATTGACGTTGACGCCGCCGACATTGCCCCTCAGGTTACCTGGGGCACGTCGCCGGAAATGGTCTTGGCAATTGACCAATCCGTCCCCAATCCGGCTCAGGCCACCGACAAGGTTAAAGTAGATGGCATCAACCGTGCCCTTAAATACATGGGCCTAGAAGCCGATGAACCGATTAATCAAGTGCCGGTAGACGTGGTGTTTATTGGCTCATGCACCAACGGCCGCATTGAAGACTTACGCGCGGCCGCCGTGGTGGCCAAAGGCCGTCACAAAGCCGATTCGGTGAAGCGCGTGATGATCGTGCCTGGCTCTGGCCTGGTCAAAAAGCAGGCCGAAGCCGAAGGCTTGGACGTGATTTTTAAAGACGCCGGCTTTGAATGGCGCGAACCAGGTTGCTCTATGTGCTTGGCCATGAATGCCGATCGCCTGGCCCCGCAAGAGCGCTGTGCCTCGACCTCTAACCGCAACTTTGAAGGCCGCCAGGGCAACGGCGGACGGACGCATTTGGTCAGTCCCGCCATGGCCGCGGCAGCCGCGGTGTACGGTCATTTTGTCGACGTGCGTCAGTTGATGAATTAAGTAATTTTAAATAAGCATAAAGAGTCTTTTAAAAGTTTGGGTTATTCATTAGAATGCATGTGTACACTAGTACAAACCTTCAAACCCCAAAAGGACTCTTTCATGAAAAAAACAATCTTGTTACTTTGTACTGCAGCCTTTATTTTAACCGGTTGCAACACCGTTTCTGGTGTGGGTAAAGACATTAAAAGTGGCGGCCAAGCCATTGAAAGCGTTGGTGGCAAATAGCCAACGGCCTGGCCCACTAGACATGTACTGACCGTACGGACACAACAAGGCTGCCTATATGGCAGCCTTGCCTTAAGGACGAAACATGAAAGCATTCACCACCGTAGTGGGCACTGTTGCCCCGCTTGATCGCGCCAACGTAGACACCGACGCCATCATCCCCAAGCAGTTTCTAAAATCAATACAGCGCACGGGCTTTGGCCCTAACTGCTTTGACGAATGGCGTTATTTAGACCATGGCGAACCCGGCATGGACAATACACATCGTCCCCTAAATCCAGACTTTAGCCTCAACCAGCCCCGCTATCAGGGTGCCCAAATTCTATTGACCCGCGAAAACTTTGGCTGTGGCTCAAGCCGTGAGCATGCGCCGTGGGCGCTTGACGACTACGGCTTTCGCGCCGTGATCGCCCCCAGCTTTGCCGACATTTTCTTCAACAACTGCTACAAGAATGGCCTATTGCCCATCGTGTTGGCTGAAGACATTGTGGACCAGCTGTTCAAAGACGTGGCCAATACCGAAGGCTATGCCCTCACCGTTGACTTGGCCAAGCAAGTGGTGACGACGCCAGCAGGCGAGCGCTTTGCCTTTGACATCACCGAACACCGTAAACACTGCTTGCTAAACGGCCTGGATGAGATCGGCCTCACCCTCGCCCACACCGACGCCATTAAGGCCTTTGAGGCCAAACATAAGGCCAGTCAGCCCTGGTTGTATCAGGCTTAACCTCACACACAGAAAGCGTTTCATGACCACAATGAATATTGCCATTTTGCCCGGAGACGGCATTGGCCCAGAAATTATTGAACAAGCCACACGCGTGTTAAACGTATTTAAAGATGAAGGCCTAGACCTGCAGTTTACCTATGCGCCACTAGGCGGCGCAGCCTATGATGAATACGGCAGCCCCTATCCGGAATTCACCCAAGCCATTTGCCGCCAAGCCGACGCCATTTTACTCGGTGCCGTGGGCAGCCCAGAATACGATCAGCTGGACCGTCCGCTGCGCCCTGAACGCGGCCTGTTGGCCATACGCAAAGACTTAGGCCTGTTTGGCAATCTACGCCCTGCGGTGCTATACCCCGAGTTGGCCAACGCCTCCACGCTGAAGCCTGAAGTGGTGGCGGGCTTGGACATCATGATTGTGCGCGAACTGACCGGCGACATTTACTTCGGTGAGCCGCGCGGCATTCGCACCTTGGCCAACGGCGAGCGCGAAGGCTTTAACACCATGCGCTACAGCGAAAGCGAAATCAAACGCATCGCCCACGTGGCCTTTAAAATCGCCCAAAAACGCGATAAAAAAGTCTGCTCTGTAGACAAGGCCAACGTATTGGAAACCACCGAGCTTTGGAAAGAAAT
>JAGNPU010000285.1 GCA_017989485.1 Neisseriaceae bacterium | reverse complement strand
GTGTTCCCACTGTTCCCAAATCGGCCCCTTGCGGTTGCTGCGCATGAACACGTAGTCGCCCCAGGCCTCATCGCTAATGGTGTCTAAATCGGTTGGCCGGGCAATATAGGCCTCACCGGCATAATGAAACTCCTGCTCGTCCCGCCGTTCCCCACAATAGGGGCAATGTAAATAAAGCATGATTTTTCTCCTAGTGGGCCACGCCGGCGGCGCCGTGTTCATCGATCAAACGGCCGGTGCTAAAGCGCTCCAGCGTAAACGAACGGTTTAAAGGGTGTGGCTCATCGTGGGCAATGGTGTGGGCAAACACATGGCCAGACCCTGGCGTGGCCTTAAAGCCCCCCGTGCCCCAGCCACAGTTGAAATACAGGCCTTTAATGGGCGTTTTGCCAATAATAGGGCTGGCGTCGGGCGTGGTGTCGACGATGCCGCCCCACTGCCGATTCATGCGCACGCGGGAAAACTGCGGGAACAACTCCACAATCGCCGCGGCCGTGTGTTCGATGACGTGCGGGCTGCCGCGCTGGCCATAGCCCAAATAACCATCGATGCCGGCGCCGATGACCAACTCCCCCTTGTCCGACTGGCTTAAGTAGCCGTGTACGCCGTTCGACATCACCACCGTGTCCAACACCCTTTGCATCGACTCCGACACAAAGGCCTGTAGGGGATGGCTTTCTATTGGAAAACGCAGGCCCGCCATGGCGGCCAGCACCGAGGTATGGCCGGCGGCCACCACGCCAACCTGGTTTGCGGCCACATAGCCCAAGGTGGTGTCTAAGCCCTTGATTTTGCCATCGCTGATGTCCATGCCGGTGACTTCACAGCCTTCAATCAAATCCACCCCGAGGGCGCTGGCCGCACGGGCAAAGCCCCGGGCCACGGCGTCGTGGTGGGCAATGCCGCCACGCGGCTGCCAGCTGGCGCCCAATACGGGATAACGCGAGCGCCGTGAGCAGTCCAATACCGGAATTTTTTCCTGTACTTCTTCTGCCGTCAGCACGTAGCCATCAATGCCCTGCAGGTTATTGGCGTTGACACGACGGGCAATGTCGCGCATGTCTTGTAGGTTATGGCCCAGGTTAAACACGCCACGCTGGCTGAAAAACGTATTGAAGTTTAGGTCGGCCGACAGCCCTTCCCACAGTTTTAAGGAGTGCTCAAACAGGTTAGACGCCTCCTCCCACAGATAATTGGAGCGCACTAAGGTGGTGTTGCGGGCGGTGTTGCCGCCGCCCAAATAGCCTTTTTCCAAGACCGCAATTTTGCCGACCTTGTGCTCTTTGGCCAGATAATAGGCCGTGGCCAAACCATGGCCGCCCCCGCCGATGATGATCACGTCGTATTGCTTTTGCAACGTGGCCATGCGCCGGGCTTCCGGCCAGTTTTGATGGTTGGTCAGACTGTTTTTAAGCAATGACTTCCATGAATAGCCGTTATTTTTATCAAATTTCTCATCACTCATTTTGTCTTTCTCCCATTTTCATTTGAATCATATTAGTAACGACCATTATTGGGATTTTCCTATCTCAAAACCGTCATGCTCAGACAAAATCTGGTCACAACGCGACATTGCCGCATTAGGTCTTACAGGTCGCATCAGCCCTAGTAGATGTCGCGTTCGCTACGTTTGCGTTTAGCCAGCCTGCCATGATGATCATCCATGGCACCCGTCCTTATGCGGCATTAAAAAACACTTATAGGAATCATCAAGATGAACACTCAGCGCTTTGTTTTGAATTTTGCCGCACCCAGCCAGCGCGGCCAGGTCGGTCAACTGACACAGATACTAGAACAGCACGGGGCTTATATTGAGCAGTTCTCGGTTTTTGACGACGAGCTGTGCCAATACTTTTACCTGCGCAGCGTGTTTCACGCCGACGCCGTCGCCTTTGACGTCGCCCTATTGCGCGCAGACTATCAGCGCTTTGTGGCCAAGCAAGGGGGCGAAGGTGAGATCTGGGATTTGGCCGAACCGGTAAAAGTCTTGATCATGGTGTCCAAAACAGACCATTGCTTAAACACCCTAATTGGCGCCAGCAAGCTGGGCGCTTTGAACATGAACATCGTCGGCATTGGCGCCAACCACACTGACCTGGCGCCGATTGCCACCCATCATCAGATTCCGTTTCACTACCTGCCCGTCAACAACGACAACCGCGCGGCACAAGAGCAGCAAATTTTGGCCTTAAAAGACGAGCTGGGGGCTGAATTCGTGGTGTTGGCGCGGTATATGCAGGTATTGAGTCAGGCCACCTGTCAGTTACTGAAAAAACAGGCCATCAACATCCATCATTCATTTTTACCCGGCTTTCGCGGGGCAAGGCCGTATAACCAAGCCCATGCCCGCGGGGTCAAGCTCATCGGCGCCACCGCCCACTTTGTCACCCCAGATTTGGACGAAGGCCCGATTATCGAACAAGAGGTGGAACGCGTAGACCATGCGTTTTCGCCCGACGAGTTATTGCGCACCGGCCGCCACAGCGAAAGCGTGGTGTTGGAACGGGCCCTGCGCCACGTATTAGAACGACGAGTGTTCATTAATGGTGAACGCACCGTCATATTGCGTTAATTGTCCTCAATAGACACAAAGGAGATGTTCATGTTTTCCCGTAAAATAACCTTAGAACAGTTTGACCCTGAATTGGCCCAGGCCATGGCCGCAGAAGTACGACGCCAGCAAGACCACGTTGAGCTCATCGCCTCGGAAAACTACGTCAGCCCGGCGGTGATGCAGGCCCAGGGCTCGCAGTTGACCAATAAATACGCCGAAGGCTATCCCGGCAAGCGCTATTATGGCGGCTGCGAACACGTTGACGTGGCCGAAACCTTGGCCATAGAGCGCGTCAAGCAGCTGTTTGGTGCCGAATTTGCCAACGTTCAGGCCCACTCTGGCTCACAGGCCAATCAAGCGGTGTACACCTCAGTATTACAGCCGGGCGACACCATTTTGGGCATGAACTTGGCCCACGGCGGCCATTTAACCCACGGTGCCTCGGTCAATATTTCCGGCAAACTCTATAAGGTGGTTTCTTACGGCCTCGGCGCAGACGAAGCCATCGACTACGACGAGGTGGAGCGGCTGGCCTTTTTGCACAAGCCCAAAATGATCGTCGCAGGCGCCTCAGCCTATGCGCTGACCATAGACTTTGAACGCTTTCGCGCCATCGCCGACAGAATAGACGCCTATTTATTCGTCGACATGGCCCATTATGCGGGCCTGATTGCGGCGGGTGAATACCCCAACCCCGTCCCTCACGCCCACTTTGTGACCTCAACCACCCACAAAACCCTGCGTGGTCCCCGTGGCGGCATCGTGTTGACCAACGACGAAGGCTTGGCCAAAAAAATCAACTCGGCCATTTTCCCGTCTTTACAGGGCGGCCCCTTAATGCACGTGATCGCGGCCAAAGCCGTGGCCTTTAAAGAGGCGCTGGCACCAGACTGGAAGGCCTATGC
>JAGNPU010000025.1 GCA_017989485.1 Neisseriaceae bacterium | reverse complement strand
CAAACCGTGGCCAAAAATACCCAAACGCCGCTGCTGCCGCTGTTGGTGGCCGGCTTTGAAACCGACCTAAACGCCTTCCAAGCCGACGGCATCCACCCCAACGCCAGCCGCCAAAACGTGATGATGAACAACGTCTTGCGCCCGCTGCGACCGCTGTTACGCTAGTGTCTTAAAGCCCTTGATCATAACACAGGGACACCAAAAAAAACGGCTAAGACCTTGACGTCATAGCCGTTTTTTTGCCCCTGAATCGCCCTCAAAAAAAAGGGGCACCTGTCAAACAGGGCCCCAACAATGAGGCTAGGCCTCTATCCACTACCTATTACTAGGCATTACATCGGCAATACCACTTGCCCATGATTCAGGGTGAGCACGGTGTCGGCCAAGCGCGCGACCTCGTCTCGATTGTGACTCACCAACAGCACCGTCAGGTCATGTTGGCGTTGATAGGCTTTTAACCATGTCTGTATGGCTTCACGCAGCGTCTCGTCTTGGGCGCTTAAGGCCTCGTCCAAAATCAAAATATCGGGCTGAAACGCCAGCGCACGGGCCAATGCCACACGCTGTTTTTGGCCGCCAGAGAGCATGGCCGAGCGTTTTTTCAATAAGGGCGCCAGCTTTAACAGGTCGATTAACTCAGGCAGTAAGGGACTGTCCTTAGGTGCGGCAAACGTCATGTTTTGCCACACGTTGAGGTGGGGGAACAAAGCATAGTCTTGCCCCACCATGCCGCATCGACGCTTTTGCGGAGGCACAAACTCGGTGCCACCATCGTCCCAGAGCTGGCCGTTGACGATGAGGCTGCCGCCATCGATGCGTTCAAAGCCCGCAATCAGGCGCAGCAGCGTGGTTTTGCCCGAGCCGGAAGGCCCCACAATCCCGTGGGTCAGACCGGCTTCCAGATGGGCCGTGACCTTGAGGGTAAACTCAGGGCGCTGTTTGCTTAAGGCCAGCTTCATCATAGCAATCCCCTTAGGCTGCTACGGCGCAGCAAATGAATCAACAACACCACAACAAACGACACCGCGCACAACACCCCTGCGTACACGTGGGCATCGGCATAGTTAAGCAACTCCACCTGGTCGTAAATCGCAATCGACGCCACCCGCGTTTTGTCCGGAATGTTCCCGCCGATCATCATCACCAGGCCAAACTCACCAATGGTGTGGGCAAAAGCCATCAGGCCACCGGTCAATAAAGCCGGGCGCACGCCCATTAACTCAATGCGAAAAAACGTGTACAGCCGGCTTTTGCCAAAGCCATACGACACTTCTTTCAGGCCGGATGGAAACTGGCTTAAGGCCGCATACAGGGGATTGACCATAAACGGGATGCTGGAAATAATTGAGCCGATCACCAGGCCGGGAAACGAAAACACCAGGGTAATGTTGAAATACGTCGACAAAAACGCCCCGATCCCATGTTGTGGGCTCAACAGCAGCAGCAGGTAAAACCCCAATACCGACGGCGGCAAAAACAGCGGCAGCGTCACCAGGGTTTCCACCAGAAACTTACCGCGGCTTTTACTGTGCGCCAGCCAGCCCGCAATGGGCACGCCGATGAGCAATAAAAAACACGCGGTGGTGACGGCCAGCTTAAAGGTCAGCCACAGCGGGCCCCAATCAAATTCACTCATTTATTTCTTCGCGTTGGGCTTGCCGTAACCGTATTTTTTCATGATGTTTTGCGCTTCGGCCGAGGTCAAGAAGTCATAAAACCCTTTGCCTTCTGGCTTTAACAACACCACGCTCTGGGCAATAGGGTCATATAGATTGGCCGGTACTTCCACCCATTTGCCGCGGTTTTTCATGCTGTCGGCCACCACCACCGATTTGGCGGTAAAGCCTGCGGCCACCACGCCCGATTCAATATACTGACTGGTTTGGCCAATATTGGTGCCTTGGATGATTTGGTTGTTGTCGTAAGCGCCTAGGCCTTTTAACACTTGGGTCGCGGCACGGCCATAAGGGGCGGTATCGGGATTGGCCACGGCCAATTTATGCCCGCCTTTTTTCAAGGCTGCGCGCCAGTTGTTGACGTCAAATTTTTGCGTGCTCCACAACACCAGTTGGCCGTGGGCATATTCTTTGGGGGCTTCTAGGGTCAGCTTATCGGCCGCCAACACGTCTGGAAAGTGGGTGTCGGCAGACATGAACACGGCGTAGGGGGCGCCGTTGCGAATTTGGGTGGTGAATTTACCCGAGGCATTAAAGCTGCCTTTCACCACTTGGCCAGTTTTTTTGGTGTAGTGCTCGGCCAGCTCGCCAAACACGTATTGGGCGTTACTGGCCACGGCCACGGTGATGTCTGCGGCGGCATAAACGGGGAGTGCTAGGGCAAACAGTGCCCCCAAAAGCCATTTTTTCATTGATTTTGCCTTTTAAGTGGATAAACAACTATTTTATAATGTCGGCCTAGGCTAATGGCCTGAGGCCGGTTTGTCTATCCCCCTTTTGGCCTAGTAAACCCTTTAAATCAGGAAATACGGGCACATTGATGGCTAAACCATGGCTTTTCTGCTTAAATAAGCCATTATTATTTTCAAGCGCCCCCCATGGAAGACCAAGCCCTCTTACGTTATAGCCGCCACATTTTGCTGGATGAAATTGGCATCGAAGGCCAAACCAAACTCCAACAGGCCACCGCCTTAGTCATCGGCTGCGGCGGTCTAGGCGCCTGCGCCATCCCCTTTTTGGCCGGCGCCGGCGTAGGCCATTTGATGTTGGCCGATTTTGACGACGTCGACGACAGCAACCTACAGCGCCAAATTGCCTTTAGCGAAGCCGATGTGGGTACCCCAAAAATCGAGGCCATGGCCCAACGGGTGCGGGCCTTAAACAGCCGCACGCAGTTGACATTATTGAACCAACGCTTAGACTATGAGGCCTTATGCACCCACATGCAACACGCCGACGTGGTCCTGGATTGCAGCGACAACTTTGCCACCCGCAAAGCCTTGAATGAGGCTTCGGTACGCACTCAAACCCCGTTGGTGTCGGGCGCCGCCGTGCGTTTTGAAGGCCAGCTCAGCGTCTACGACCCGCGCCAGGCCCACGCCCCTTGCTATGCCTGCCTATTCGACGGCGACGACGCCAGCGATGGTGCTTGCGCCTTATTTGGGGTACTGTCCCCCCTGGTCGGCGTCATCGGCAGCATGCAGGCCGTCGAGGCCCTAAAATTAATCATGGGCATCGGCCAAAACCCGATTGGCAAACTCATGCTCTACGACGCCTTCAGCGGCGCCTGGCAAACCTTGAACTTTAATCAAAACCCAAGCTGCCGCGTGTGTGCCCCGCCCGCCTAACCCCTTGTTTGTTGGAAAGCCTGTCTATGTCCCGCTCTATTCACGCCCTGCTTCGCCATGGCCTCATCGCCTTAAGCTGCGCCGCCCTGGCCGCCTGTGGCTCTATCCGCTATGAGCCCATCAAAACCATTGCCGAAGCCGACATGAACGAGGGCTATCGTCTGTATCAAACCATTTTGCGCAAGGACGAGCTGATCTTCAATCAAAAAACGTCTAACAAGCTGTTTGTGATCATGACGTTTTCTGGTGGCGGCACCCGCGCCGCGGCGCTGGGCTATGGCGTCTTAGAGGAGATGGCCCAGAACCAAATCGTGCTCGACGCCAAAAAAACCACCTTATTTGACGAAGTCGACCTCGTGTTTGGCATTTCTGGCGGCGCCATTTTGGCGGCCTATTACGGCCTCAACGGGCCAGACACCTTAGGCCACTTTGAAAAAAACTTTTTGCGCCAAAACCTCCAGGGCATATTACAACGACAGCTGTTTGCCATCCCCAACCTGTCGCGCCTGTCCTCGCCGGAGTTTGGCCGTGGCGACCTTTTGGCCGAGGAGTTAGACCGCGCCCTATTTAAGGGCAAAACCTATCAGGCCCTCATCGATGAACGCAAGGGGCCATTTGCCGTCATCAGCGCCACCGACATGTCCAGCGGCAACCGCCTCGATTTCACCCAAGAGTCTTTTGACTTAATGTGTCTAGACTTGGCCGACCTACCGATTGCCCGCGCCGTCGCCGCCTCCAGCTCGGTACCCCTGGTGTTTGCCCCCCTGACGCTCAACAACAACGGCGGCCACTGCACTTATAAAAACGTGCCCGACATCTTGCAACAGCTCGAAAAAGCGGAACAGCAGGCAAACAATCTGTTTCGCGCGCAAACCCAGCGCGAAATGATCCGCGACCTGCGCCAATACGCCGACAGCGACAAACGCCCCTATATTCACCTGATCGACGGCGGCCTCACCGACAACCTCGGCCTGCGCTCCTTACTGGACATGACCAACCTCTTTAGCCGTGATTACCTCTACGACGTATTGGACCAGGGCACCTCTGAACGCATTGTCATCATCAACGTCAACGCCCAGAATGAACTGAGCCAGCAGGTAGACCAAACCGCCAACATCCCCACCATGGGCCAGGTATTGAACTCCTTGGTGAACATTCCCATCGACAAGTATTCACAGGAATCCGAACGCCAATTTCGGGTGCTGGTCGACACCTTTAAAGAAGAACAGCGGCGCCAGTCTCAGCTGAAGGGCACCGAGCCGGTCGAAATTTACTACATCAGCCTAGGCCTTAAGGATTTATTCGACCCCTCTTTGCGCGCGCAGGCGCTGAACATCCCCACCAGCCTGTATCTGCCGAACGAGGCCATCAACCAGCTGAAGCATGCGGGCGCAACCTTGCTCAATCAGTCTTCGGAATACCAACGGCTGATGCGCGACTTAAGCACCCAAAGGCCACAGCGCATTGAGCTGCCACCGGCGGCGCAACGGGTGACCCAAGAAATCGAGGCCCAAGCCGTCGCCGAGGCCGTGGCCGAAGCCGCCAAAGCGGTCAAAGCCGCCGCCCAGGCCGAACACACGCCGGCGCCCATCGAGCCTCTGAGCGAGCCATCGGCATAGCCCTGAGGCGACGCGTCCATAGCGGCACCCACAAAAAACCCCACGTCTCGACGTGGGGTTTTTCTTTTGTCCTGCGCGGGCAACCGCCTCAGGATTAATGTGTACGGTAGCCTGCAATCAGGTAAATGTAAGCGCTCAATAGTTTTTTCAACATGGTCAGTCCTTTCAAGGATAACGTTCTGGATATTTATGCTCGAATTATGGCATTATTCGAATAAAAACGCAAATAAATTGTTTAAATATTTTTCACATCAATTCATAAACGAACATTTCATCGTTGACCCCGTTTATTTTTGTTCGAATCATCGCCAAACGAACATGTACTGGTCGAATGGCCGCATGCCGCAGCAACCCGACCCATGATCGTCGGCGCGTCCCCCCCACTTTGGGCCATGGCGCCGCGCAGCCCATAGCGATGCGCTTGCGTCGCCAACGCCGGCCACAAAAAAAAGCGAGCCGCTGGGGCTCGCTTTAAATCAAGGCATTCAACCTAAGGCTAGTTCACGTGTCGATCACGCTTGTGGTAGCCCATGATGTAGTACATCACGATTAAGAACGCCACCCACACAAAGCCCAACACCAAGCTAATCCACTGCGGCGAGAAGGCAATCATCACCACCACGGTCAGCAAGAATAAAATCGCCAGATATGACCCGATGGGGAACAAAGGCACTTTATACTTTAAGATCTTTAATTCTTGAGGATTCAATTGACGACGGAAGCTCAGCTGAGAAATCAAAATCGTCAACCACGTCCACACCGCACAAAACGTCGACGCCGAAGTCAGCAGCAAGAAGGTGTCTTCAGCCGCCTGGTAGCTGGCCAACACGCTGGCGCCCAAAATCAACACCGAAGCCAAAATCGCCACGCCGGGAATGCCTTTACGGTTTAAGCCGTCAAACATCGGCAAGGCCTGCTTTTGCTGTGCCAGGCTGAACAACATCCGGCCCGTGCTGAAAATACCGCTGTTGCAAGAAGACAGCGCCGCCGTCAACACCACAAAGTTAATCACACCCGCGGCGGCAGGAATGCCCATGCGTTCAAAAATCATCACAAACGGGCTCTTGTCCGAGGTGATTTGATCCCAAGGGTAAATCGCCATAATCATGGTCAAAGAGATGATGTAGAAAATCAGAATGCGCCAGAACACCGAATCCACGGCACGGGCCAGAGATTTTTCTGGGTTTTTGGCTTCGCCGGCGGTCAGGCCAATCATTTCCACGCCCACATAGGCAAACATCACAATTTGCAAGGAGCGCAACACGCCTTCCCAGCCATTGGGCATGAAGCCGCCGTGAGACCACAAATTGCTAAACCCTAAGGCCACGCCGTCGTTGCCGATGCCGAATAAAATAATGCCCAAGCTCATGATGATCATCAGCACAATGGCGGTGATTTTGATTAAGGCAAACCAGAACTCAAACTCGCCAAAGGCGCGCACGGCGATGAAGTTCACCGACGCCATAATCGCCAAGGCGGCCATGCCCCACACCCACGGTTGGACATCTGGATACCAATAGCCCATGTACACGCCCACGGCCACGATTTCCGTCATACAGGTAATGAGCCACAGCAGCCAGTAGTTCCAGCCGGTGATGTAGCCCGGCAAGGGGCCAAGGTAATCGGTGGCGTAGCGGCTGAATGAGCCCGCCACGGGATTGTGAATGGCCATTTCGCCCAGGGCGCGCATCATGAAGAAAATCACCGCGCCGCCCAAGCCATAGGCCAAAATCACCGCAGGCCCAGCCATGTTGATGGCCGTTGCCGACCCTAAAAATAAACCCACACCAATGGCCGCACCCAGCGCCATCAGGTTAATGTGTCGTTCTTCCAAAACGCGATGCAGCTGTTGCTCGCCTTTTTTTTGCGTACTCATGCTTAATTCTCCGATGAACTCTGTTTTGATTCAGGCGTTTATTATTATGCCCATGGCCGCCAGTCGCGACGCCGCATGGATTTTGTGCCCATTTGTCCTGCAAGGACGGAAATTTAGCATACAGTTGTCGGCTTAGCAAACTACATTCCATTTGAGAATGATCAGACAATACGTCAAAATTATCAAAAATACTTTAAAATAAATGCCTTATGCTAAAAAATGCGTGCAAAACCTTGATGCAGCCTTAATTAACCCTACTATTAGCATGGGTTAAATGGGCCAAAAACAGACCAAAAATCAAAAAATGGCGCCGAGGCGCCATGGGTTAATCCCTCACATTACGAAAATAAATCATAGGACTAGGGTATTTAAGGCCGCCATATCGGTGGCCAAATACACCCCAGCCGCCACCATTTCGGCGCGGGCGGCCACCGTGGTTTCTGGCGCAATGCCCCGCGTCGCCGCCAGGTGCACAATCACCCGCCAGGCCCCATATTTCGCCAGCTGCAGCGCCGTGGTCTTGACGCAGTAATCTTCGGCCAGGCCGCCCAAAATAATGGTCTTGGCCTCCTTAACCTTTAGCCACTCAATCAGCCCCGTGCTCAAGCGTTCGGCGTAGTCGTGAAAGCAGGCCCCATAAGGGTGCATGTCGGGCTCTATGCCTTTATACACCACAAAGTCATAATCCATCACCGCCGGCAGCCCCGGCAACACCTCAAAGCCGGGCGTCCCCGGTACGGCGTGTGCCACCCAGGTCAGGTCGGCATTGGGCAGGCCTAGGGGCTGCAGGCTGTCTTTCGGGTCGTCCACCACCCACACCGCCTGCGGGCTATGGGCATCCTTAGTCAAGACCCGATACTGCGCCAGCGCCGCCTGGGCATTTAGGGCGGCGACGATGTCGGCGCCACCGGCCACCGGCAGCTCGTTTGGGCACAAAGGGGTAAAGGTTTGTTGGGCGTCTACATCAATGGCCACAATGCTCATGGTTGTCTCCTAAGAACAAGAATGGTCTGCTTATTTTTTCTTGGGGCGAAACGCCGGGCAGACGTCAGGGTGGGTTTCAATATAGGCGCCACCAATCAGCTCAACGCCATAAGGCACGGCGCTAAATAGCCCATGCACGACAATTTTGCCGGCGGCATCGCGCACGCCCCCTAAGGTTTCGGCAATCGCCTTCGGTCGACCGGGCAGGTTCACGATCAGGCTTTTGCCGCGCACGCCGGCGGTTTGGCGCGACAAAATGGCCGTGGGCACGTAATACAGGCTGATTTGGCGCATTTGCTCGCCAAAGCCCAATAATTCCTTATCCAAAACCGCCACGGTGGCTTCGGGGGTGACGTCGCGCGGCGCAGGGCCGGTCCCGCCAGTGGTGAAAATCAGGTCACAGCCGTCGTCGTCGGCCAGGCGCGTCAGGGTGGCGGAAATCATCGCCTGATCGTCGGCAATCAAATGCGGCACATACTCAATGGGATTCACGATGGCCTGATCCAACCAGGCCTTGAGGCTAGGGATGCCTTCGTCTTCATAAACGCCCTGGCTGGCGCGATCGCTGGTGGAAACCAGGCCAATTTTAACGGTCTGCATGTTTTGTCCTTTTGTGTGTCGCCTACTCAAGCATTCAGTATAACGTTGTTTGCCCCAAAGCTTAACCCTCTGTCCTGCGCCGCCGCAAAACATTTCCTGTTATAATCACCGTTTACGTTGAATGTTATTGTCCCGCATGTCTGAGCCCAACTTCGCCCAAGTCTTGACCAAAGACCGCCATTTTCTCCAACAAGCTTACACGCAGCCAAAACGTCATGGCGGCCTTGCCGTGGTCGAACAGAAATACGCTCAGTCCCATGCGGCCTACCTGTCGCGCCTGCAACGGCTGCCGCAGCCCAGCTTCGACGACGCCTTGCCCGTAAACCAAAGGCTAGACGACCTCAAAGCCCTGATCAACGACCACCAGGTGGTCATCATCTGTGGCGAAACCGGTTCGGGCAAGACCACGCAAATCCCCAAAATCTGCCTGGCCCTCGGGCGCGGCGTCAAAGGCCTCATCGGCCACACCCAGCCACGCCGTCTGGCCGCGCGCTCGGTGGCGGCACGGATTGCCGAAGAGTTGGACACGCCCATCGGCGAAGCCGTCGGCTTTAAGGTCCGCTTTACCGACCACAGCAAGCCCAGCAGCTACATCAAGCTGATGACCGACGGGATTTTGCTGGCGGAAACCCAAACCGACCGCTATTTAAACCAGTACGACACCCTCATCATCGACGAGGCGCACGAACGCAGCCTCAACATTGATTTTTTATTGGGCTTTTTGAAACAGCTCTTGCCCAAGCGCCCCGACCTCAAGGTCATCATCACCAGCGCCACCATCGACGCCGACCGCTTTAGCAAACACTTTAATCACGCACCGGTGATGGAAGTCTCGGGCCGAACCTTCCCGGTTGAGGTCCGCTACCGCCCCTTACAGGCGCTTAAAGACGCCAGCAAAGCCGCCGACGTGGACCCGGCCGACCTCGACTACACCGACGCCATCGTCGACGCCGTCGACGAACTCAGCCGCCATGGCGGCGGCGACATTTTGGTGTTTTTACCGGGCGAGCGCGAAATTCGCGACGCCACCGACGCCTTACGCAAAAGCCACATCAAACATTACGACATTTTGCCGCTGTTCGCCCGCCTGTCTAATGCCGACCAACAGCGCATTTTCCACCCCAACGGCAGCCGCCGCATCGTGCTGGCCACCAACGTGGCCGAAACCTCGCTGACGGTCCCCGGGATTAACTACGTCATCGACACCGGCCTGGCCCGGGTCAAGCGCTATTCGGTGCGCGCCAAAGTCGAGCAGCTACACGTGGAAAAAATCGCCCAGTCGGCCGCCAACCAGCGTTCTGGCCGTTGTGGCCGGGTCGCCGCCGGCGTGTGCATACGCCTATACGACGAAGACGACTTCGCCCAGCGCCCTGCCTTTACCGACCCAGAAATCCTGCGTTCCAACCTCGCCGCGGTGATTTTACGGATGGCGGCGCTGCGCCTGGGCGACGTGGCCGACTTTCCGTTCTTAGAGGCCCCGGCCAGCCGCTACGTGGCCGACGGCTATCAGGTATTACACGAACTGGGCGCGATTAAAGCCGATCAAAGCCTGACCGAAATCGGCACCCAGCTGGCCCGCCTGCCCATAGACCCAAAAATTGGCCGCATGTTGCTGGCCGCCCACAAGCACGCCTGCCTGCACGAGGCCTTAATCATTGTGGCAGCGCTGTCGATACAAGACCCGCGCGAACGCCCATTTGAGGCCCGCGAAGCCGCCCACCAGGCGCAGCTGCGCTTTGCCGACAAAGAATCTGACTTCTTGTCCTACGTCCACCTATGGCAGTTTTACGACGAAGCCATCCAGAACAAACAGAGCAACCGCCAGCTGGCCCAATTGTGCAAACAGCACTTTTTGTCGCCGCTGCGCATGCGCGAATGGCGCGAGCTGTTCAAACAGTTAAAAGACATCTGCCACGAGCTGGGCCTTAAGCCCAACGCCTCACCGGCCACGCCGGAACAAATCCACCGCGCCCTGCTCACCGGCCTGATTGGCAACGTGGGCATGAAGGCCCCCGAAGGCAGCGACTATATGGGCGTGCGCGGCGTGCATTTCCACCTATTCCCCGCCTCTAACCTATTCAAAGCCAAGCCCAAATGGGTGTTTGCGGCCGAATTGACCGACACCAGCCGCCTGTATGCACGCGACGTCAGCAAGCTTAACCCCGAGTGGATAGAGGCCGAAGTGCCGCACCTGGTGAAATACCATTACTTTGACCCGCATTGGGAAAAAGCCCGTGGCGAAGTGGTGGCCAGCGAACGCGTCACCCTTTACAGCCTCACCATCACCCCCCGCCGACCGGTCCAATATGGGCCCATCGACCCAGAAGCCGCCCATGAACTCTTTATTCGGGGCGCGCTGGTGGCGCAAGACTGGGAGAGCAAGGCGCCCTTCTACCAACACAATAAAAAATTGATTAAAGACGTCTTGGCCTTAGAGCATAAATCGCGCCGCCAGGACGTGTTGGTCGATGACGAAGTGCTGTACGCCTTTTACGCGGCCAAAATCCCCACCGACATTTGCGACGTGCGTCGTTTTGAACAATGGCGTCAGGGCGCCGAAGCCGAAAACCCCAAACACCTTTACCTCAGCCGCGACGACTTAATGCAGCACGCTGCCGAACACGTGACCGAGGCGCAGTTTCCAGAATGGTGGCACAACGAAGACGGCAAGTTTAAGCTCAGCTACCGCTTTGAGCCCAACCACGTGCTCGACGGCGTCACCCTACACGTGCCGCTGACGGTGCTCAACCGCCTCAACCCGGCGCGTTTAGAATGGCTGGTGCCGGGCATGATCCGGGAAAAGCTGACCCTGCTGATTAAGGCCTTGCCCAAGCAGCAGCGCCGCACCTGCGTGCCCGTGCCCGACTTCATCACCGGCTTTTTGTCGCGCAACCCCAATATGGATGAGCCGCTGTTGCCCCAGCTGGCCCACCACATCT
>JAGNPU010000284.1 GCA_017989485.1 Neisseriaceae bacterium | reverse complement strand
AACAACCAGCTGCTGATCAATAGGGCGATGTTCCACATCACAAAGGTTTTGGCGGCGCCAATTTTGTCACACATCATGCCTGATGCCACACAGCCTAAGCAGGTGGCCAAAATGGCCACGCTTTGCATGGTAAAAATCTGGGTGCGGGGCATTTGGAAGATGGGGCCACCCATGAGGTTAGGGGCCATTAACAGCATCACCACCACGCAGCCGGTTAAGAGCCAGGTCAGTAGCCCAGACAAAACCATGGCGCCTTTGTAGTTGGCAAAAATGGCTTTTAAAGGAATGCCGTCATGCAAGGCCTTGCGTGCCTTCATTTCTTTAAAAATAGGGGTTTCTTCTAACCAGCGACGTAGGTACATGGCGACAAAGCCCAATACCCCACCAATGATGAACGGCAGGCGCCAGGCCCAGTCATGAATGGCTTCTTCGCTGAAAATCAGGCTCATGGCCAAGGCCATTAGAGAGCCCAATAAAATACCAGAGACCAAGCCCATGGTCAGGGTGCCGTCGGCCAGGCCGATGCGTTTTTTCGGCACGTGTTCGGCCACGAATACCCAAGCGGCAGGAATTTCACCCCCGATGGCAATGCCTTGTAGCACGCGCATCAGTAACAACAATATGGGTGCGGCGTAACCAATGGTGTCAAATGTGGGCAAAAAGCCGATGCATAGGGTGGGAATGGCCATCAACAGTATCGACAGCGTGAACATGCGCTTGCGGCCAACTAAGTCGCCAAAGTGGGCCATGACCACGCCGCCGAGGGGACGGGCGAAATAGCCGGCGGCAAAGGCGCCGTAGGTATTCAGCGAAGCCCAGAAGGGGTCGAGCGTGGCGGGAAAAAAGAGTTGGCTAATCACGTTCGCATAGAAGACGAAGATAATAAAGTCGTAAAACTCTAGGGCGCCCCCTAATGCAGATAGGGACAGGGTTTTGGCATCGTTACGATTGAGTTTTCGCGGGGGGTTATATTGCACGTCCGCATCAGCGGCGGCACCCGACGTCGGTGTGTGATTCATAGTTATGGTCCAAAGTCGTGACATTAATATTCAAAAAAGGCCGCTGGCGGTTTATGGCGCGGCCTAATCTATGATGGGATTACATTTTTTTCTTCATCATATAGCCACCACACCCTAGTGCGATCAGGCACATAAATAAGATGTAGTAAGCAATGCCTAAATCGCTGTAACGACTTAATACTTGTATGAGGGGCAGGGTAATGCCCCCCAATACGGCATAGGAAACGTTATAAGAAAATGATACGCCCGTAAAGCGTACTGGGGCCGGAAACGAAAGAATCATGCCCATAGGCACCACGCCCACCACACCCACGGCCGCAACCGTGCATAAATAGGTGATGAAAATGGTGTTGAGGTCGCCGCCGGCCAGGCTGCCATAAAAGAAAAACGAACTAATGGCCAGGGCGATGGCGCCCACAATCAGGGTTTTGCCGGCGCCGACCTTGTCGGCAATGTAGCCGGCAAACACACACAGCATCGCCTCAACAATGATGGCGCTGCTTTGCATGGTGAAGGCGGTTTCACGGGCAATGCCGTATTGGCCGCTCATGATTTGTGGGGTGGCCAGCAAAATCACCACCACGCCCGCAGTCAAAAACCAGGTCAATAACATCGACAGGACGATGCCTGAACGGTGTTGGGTCAAAATGGTTTTGATCGGCAGTTCGCGGCTGAGGGCTTTTTTGGCTTGCATGGCTTGAAATACAGGGGTTTCTTTAAGCCAGCGGCGCAAATACATGGTCACCAGCCCTAAAACGCCGCCCAGAATAAACGGCAGGCGCCAGGCCCAGGTGGATAAGGCTTCGGCACTAAAGGTTTTTTCCATCACCAGCGCCACAATGGCACCGAATAAAATGCCGACGGAGAGGCCGCAGGTTAATAGGCCGTTGGCAAAGCCGACGCGTTTTTTGGGCACGTGCTCCGACACAAACGTCCAGGCACCGGGCACTTCGCCGCCAATGGCGATGCCTTGCAAGATGCGCATCAACAGCAGCAATACCGGGGCCGCATAGCCTATGGTTGCAAACGTGGGCATTAAGCCAATGGCCATGGTGGGCAGTGCCATCAATAAGATGGACAGGGCAAACATTTTCTTGCGGCCAATCAGGTCGCCAAAGTGGGCCATTACGATGCCGCCTAAGGGGCGGGCAAAATAGCCGGCGGCAAAGGTACCATAGGTATTGAGCATGGCCCAAAAAGGGTCTAGCGTGGCCGGAAAGAATAGGTGGCTGATGATTTGTGCGTAAAACACAAAAATGATGAAGTCGTAAAATTCCAGCGCGCCGCCGAGTGAGGCCAGCGACAGGGTTTTGAAATCATGTTTGTTTAATGGGCGCGGCGGCACGACGTCGATTAATTCTGGGTTTGCTTCAGGGGTGTGTGTGCTCATGGGTTTATTTCAGTTCGTTTATGACAAGATCAAGCAGGCCATCGCCTTATGAGCCATGGCCTGCGGAATATTCGAGGATGGCGATAGGGTAAATCACATTATGCTTAATTTCAATTTATTTATTTAAATTAATTGCGCCATTGTGTAAAGACTTTGGTTTTATGCCATGAGTAGGCGAAAAACGGTCGACCATTGCTTAAATGGCTGTGTTTTTAATTGAATCTAAAAGTTTGGGGCGAAAGTTTGCGTTTATGTGTGAATGGGTGGGTGAAGGGCCTTGAGGCTGAGGAGCACGCTAGGCCGTGATGGCCTAGCGTAGGGTGGTGATTTATTTGCTTAAGGTGGTGAACACGTCAAAGTAGTCTGGGAAGGTTTTGGCCACGCAGTCAGGATCGTTAATGGTGACTGGGGTATTTAATAGGCTGACTAATGAAAAGCACATGGCCATGCGGTGGTCATCATAGGTGTCGATGGCCACATTCGGCGTTAGGATTGCGGGCGGGGTGATGTATAAATAGTCCTCTCCCTCTTCCACTTCGGCGCCAAGCTTACGTAGCTCTGTGGCCATGGCGCTGAGGCGGTCGGTTTCTTTGACGCGCCAGCTGGCAATGTTGCGCAGGCGGCAGGGGCCGTCGGCCGCTAGGGCGACAATGGCCAACGTCATGGCGGCATCGGGAATGTGGTTGAGGTCTAGGTCGAAGGCCTTAATCGCTTGGCCGTCGGCGCGGGCCACGGTGATTTGGTTCTCGCCCCAGGTCACGCTGGCGCCGATGAGGGCAAGCGTGTCGGCAAAGGCCACGTCGCCTTGGATGCTGTGTTTGCCTATGCCTTGTACCGTAATTGGCGTGCCGGTTAACAGGCCGGCGGCCATAAAGTATGACGCGCTGGAGGCGTCGCCCTCAACGTGCATGATGGGCGGTGCCTGATAATGGGCGTGGGCAGGAATCTGAAAGGATTGATAGTCTTGGTGGCTGACAACGACGCCGAAGCGGGCCATTAGGTTTAAGGTAATGGCAATATAGGGCTTAGAAATCAAAAGGCCATCGACGTCGATGCTGAACGC
>JAGNPU010000024.1 GCA_017989485.1 Neisseriaceae bacterium | reverse complement strand
CAGCGCCACCGTCAGCATAGACCTCATGGGCGGCCTCAGCGTGGTCATCGCTTCAACGCCAGCGGGACAAGGCCACATGACGGTTTGCGCTCAGGTCGTGGCCGACGTCTTTGGCGTGGGCATAGACGACGTGGTGACCAACGTCGAACTCGACACTCAAAAAGACGCGTGGTCGGCAGCAGCAGGCAACTATTCGAGCCGTTTTGCTGGCGCCGTCGCGGGCACCGTCCATCTGGCCGCCACCAAGCTGCGGGACAAGGTCGCCCGCATTGCGGCCAAACACTTTGCCGTGGCTGCGGCAGACATCGTCTTCAACGCCGGTCTGGTCTACCCATTGGGACAGGAAGCGCGGGCGCTCACCTTATCGCGCGCCAGCGGCAGCGCCCACTGGGCCGTCGCCCTCTTGCCCGACACGGATGAACCCGGCCTGCGCGAAACCGTTTTTTGGAGCCCACCGACGCTGGCCGCCCCCAACGACGATGACCAAATCAACACTTCGGCCACCTATGGCTTTGTGTTCGACGTCTGTGCGGTAGACATCGACCCTCATTCAGGACAGGTCCACATCGACCGCTACGTCACCGCCCACGATGCCGGTAAAATCCTGAACCCCGCCTTGGCCGACGGCCAGATTAGAGGGGCCTTCGCCCAAGGCCTAGGGGCCGCACTAATGGAAGAGTTTCAATATGGCACCGACGGTTCTTTCCAATCCGCCACTTTGGTGGACTATCTGATGCCGACGGCTTGCGAGGTGCCTGACCCCATTATTGTTCATTTGGAAACCCCCTCCCCGTTTACGCCTTTAGGCGCCAAGGGTCTGGCCGAAGGCAACAATATGAGCACGCCCGTGTGTATCGCCAATGCCGTCGCCGATGCCCTATCCCTACTTCACCCCAATCAAGACCTAGATTTAAGGCTGCCCCTCACCCCGCTCAAACTCATGACCCTCATCGGCATGGATGAGCCAGCGCCAAAAAATGCGGTCGCCCGAGCCGAGCCAGCACCGCAAGAGGACGCACCAACGACGGGCCAAGGCAAGCAACTGCGGGCACAGGGCAACGTCATGATTCATGCGTCACCGGAAGCCGTGTTTGCCATTTTGCTCAACCCAGAGGCATTGGCCAAAGTCATTCCAGGCTGTCACAGCCTCAACACCATAGGCAAACATCACTATCAGGCAGACGTGGTGATTGGCGTTGGCCTGATCAAGGCCAGGTACGCCGCCGAAATTCAGCTACAACACCTTAACCCGCCACACTCCCTCCACCTGAACGGCGTCGGCAAGTCTTCGCTCGGCGATGCGTCAGGCAGGGGCGAAGTCACCCTAGAAGCGGTCACCGGCGGCACCCGTCTGAACTATACCTATACGGCAGAAGTCGGCGGCAAGATTGCCTCCGTTGGCGGGCGCATGCTGGAAGGCGCCGCCAAAGTGGTATTGAACAAGCTGTTCGAGCAATTAGGCAAGCAGGCTGCAGGCCGGCCGCAGGCCACAGGCTGGTGGCACAAACTGTTACAGCGTTTTGGAGTAAAAAAATGAAGCCCGCAACCTTTCATTATCGCCGCATGGCGAGCCTGGCCGACGTCACCGAACAGCTGGCGCAGCACGGCTCAGAAGCCCGTATTTTGGCCGGCGGCCAGTCGCTGATGGCGGCGCTCAATATGCGCTTTGCCCAGCCGGAATACCTACTGGACATTTCAACCACGCCAGACTTACAGACCACCTGTCTGGATCGTCAGCACTTGGTCATAGGGGCGGCCTGTACTCAGGCCAGCATCGAGTGGCGGTCAACGCTAGCGGCCGAAGTGCCCTTACTCAAGCTGGCCTTCCCCTATATTTCCCACTTCCAAATTCGCAATCGCGGCACCGTGTGTGGCTCCATCGCCCACGCCGACCCCAGCGCCGAACTGCCTTTGTGCCTGGCCACCCTCGGTGGCGACGTGGTTTTGGCCAGCGCCAAAAACGAACGAATTCTGAGGGCCGATGATTTTTTTATCGGGGTATTGACCACGGCCAAGCGCGAAGACGAATGCCTTAAGGCCGTCCGCTTTCCCTTAGACGATGGCAACAGCGGCTATGCGTTTCACGAGTTTTCACGCCGCCACGGCGACTTTGCCGTCGCCGCCTGCGCCGTCGTCATCAATGACCAGGGCTTACGTCTGGGCGTCGGCGGCCTTTCCGACCGGCCTGAAGTCTTGAGCCTGTCTTTGTCCGAACTCGATTCGGTAGAGGACGCCCTCAATGACTTTATTTGGGCTTTAGACGTCAACGCCGACGCCCATGCCTCCGCCCCCTATCGACGTAACCTGATGCGCGCCCTAGGGCGTCAAGCCGTGGCCGATGCTCAGGCCCAGCGTGCCCACCTCATTGCCAAGGAGTAGCCATGACCACCATTGCCAAAGGCGAACACATTAGCCTTTCCCTAAACCTTAACGGTCAACGGCGCCAAGCCTCAGTAGAAGCACGAACGCTGCTGTCCGACTTTATTCGCCAATCCCTAGGCGCCACGGGCACCCACGTTGGCTGCGAACACGGCGTGTGCGGTGCCTGTACGGTCTTGATTAACGGCGTGGCCCAACGCTCATGCCTGATTTTGGCAGTGCAAAGCGCCGGACAAGAGGTGCATACCGTAGAAAGCCTGGCTCAGGCCGACGGCCAGCTCAATGACTTACAGGCGGCGTTTAAAAAACACCATGCCTTGCAGTGTGGCTTTTGTACCGCGGGGATTCTGATGTCCTGCACCGACTATCTGGCGCGGGTGAGCCAGCCGACGGTGCAAGACATTAAAGCAATGCTGTCCGGCCACATTTGTCGCTGTACCGGTTACACACCCATAGTTGCTGCGGTCATGGAAGTAGCCCAGCAACGCCTTCATAAAAATATCGAGGAGAGATAACCATGTTTGATTTGGGCCGAACGTTTTTACAAAGCGTCGAAAGAAGCCCCCACGCCACGGCGCTGGTGGATGACGAAGTCAGGCTGAGCTATCAGCAATGGCATAACCGCATTATGGCCATTGCTGGCGCCTTCCAGCATCTGGGCTTAAAAAAAGGTGACCACCTGCTGGTGGTCATGCAAAACCGCTGGCAAATGGCCACCATCCACTGGGCCACGCAGTTTTTGGGCATCGTCATCATTCCGCTGAACTGGCGAGCCAAAGCGGATGAAGTCGCCTACTGCATCGCCGATGCCGACATCAAGGCAGTGTGTTATGAACCCTTGACGGCCGAGGCCGTCGTGGCCGCCACCCGCCCACACCCCCTGCTGCGCATCGGTGTCAACGGGGCCGAAGGGGCCGACCATGACTTCGATGCCTTACTGCAAAGCGCGCCCTTCACCGATGGGCCTCAGGCCAGTGCCCAAGACATGTCTTTAATGCTGTACACCTCAGGCACCACCGGCAAGCCCAAAGGCGTGCCTCGGCGTCATCGCCAGGAACGTGCCGCCGCACTGGCCCACGTGGCGCAAAACCTTTATGCCAGAGGCGAGGTCACGCTGGGCGTCATGCCGCTCTACCACACCATGGGCGTGCGTTCTCTGCTGGCCATGGCCCTGATCGACGGCTGCTTTGTGTGCCTGCCCAAATTTGACGTTGGCCTCGCCCTCGCCCTCATTGAACAAGAGCGCGTGAGTAATTTATACCTAGTGCCCACCCTGTATCACGACATGTTAAATCACCCCGACTTTGCTCGCCGCGATCACAGCAGCGTGACCAAGCTCGGCTATGCCGGTGCTTCGATGAGCGATGGCCTGTTGTCTAAATTACAGGCTCAGTTTCAGCCCGAGCTGTTCGTCAATCACTACGGCAGTTCCGAGGTCTACACCTTTACCATTACCCAAGATGCCGTCAGCAAGGCTGGCAGCGCGGGTAAAGCCGGGATCAACACCCGCATCAAAGTTGTGAAGCTGGGCAGCAACAGCCCTGACACCCTTGCGACACCTGGTGAAGAAGGCGAAATCATTGCCGACTTACAGGGGGATGAGGCCTTTGAAGGCTATTGGCGCCGCCCGGATGCCGATGCCAAAACCCTAAAACAGGGCTGGTACTTTACTGGCGACATTGGCTATCAGGACAAGGAAGGCGACTTATTCGTCACCGGCCGCATCGACGACATGATCATCAGCGGTGGCGAAAACATCTCGCCCGTCGACATTGAGTCCATTCTATCTCTCCACCCTTGTGTCGATGAGGTCGCCGTCGCCGGCATTCAAGACGAGCGCTGGGGCAAAAAAGTCGTGGCCTTCATCAAACGTAAGGACAACACCTCCGCAGAGGCCTTAGACCACTACTGTCGTGACACCGACTTGGCCAACTACAAGCGGCCGCGCGACTACGTGTTTGTCGCCGAAATTCCGAAATCCCCCGTGGGCAAAATTTTGCGGCACAAGCTCGTGTCCGGCGAATACCAGCTCGAACATTCTTTACCTTCCGAAGGAGACCCTCAATGACTTTCCCAAACCACACCGCCCAGACGGCGCTTAATCACCTAGACGGCTTTAGCGTCATCATCAATGCCGCGCAAGAACGTGCCGACATTGTGCTACAGCGTCCACCGTACAATATCATTTCCATGGCCCAGCGAGACCAGCTGCGCGTGGCTTTTGAATCCCTTGACGAAGACGACCGCGTGCGCGTCATCGTCTTGCGTGCAGAAGGCGACCACTTCTCTAGCGGCGGTGACATCAAAGGCTTTCTGGAAGCCTCACCCGAACATGTGTCCACGCTGGCCTGGAACGTGGCCGCACCGACACGCTGCCGCAAGCCCGTGATCGCCGCCAACCAAGGTTTTTGTTTTGGCGTTGGTTTTGAACTGTCCTTGGCCTGTGACTTTCGCCTCGTCACCCCCTCTACCCAATACGCCTTACCAGAGCAAAAACTGGGCCAAATTCCTGGTTCAGGCGGCTCGGCGCGCCTACAGAAAATGGTCGGCATTGCCCGCACCAAAGACGTGGTGATGCGTTCTCGCCGCGTCCCAGGCCAACAGGCTTATGACTGGGGCATTGCCATCGAATGCGTTGCCGAAACCGAGCTGGCCAACGCCACCGACAGGCTGGTAGAGGAATTACGCGCGTTTTCCCCCCTGGCACAGCGCACCGCTAAAAAACTGTTAAACGACTCCGAAGAAGCCACCCTGTCTACAGCGATTGAGCTAGAAGGCCATTGTTACAGCCGCCTGCGCAGCGCCGACGATTTTAGAGAAGGCGTTGAGGCCTTTCACAGCAAACGCCCGCCTCATTTTACTGGCAAATAAAACGACGGGATTCGCCCCTTCAAGCGGTGAATCCCGCTGTCTCTGCGCCCATCCATCTATTGGGCGCCCCACACCGTAGGACAAGCGCAATACCCATAAATAAAACAACGTCAACAAAAACGCTACGATTGGAGAAACACAATGGAAAACAAAACGGTCATCCCCCCCGAAAGCCACATCCCTGGTTTCAAACAAGGCCTGCGCGACCTGCCGCAGGCCTTGAGCGCCAAAGCCGTCAGTGCCGGCCTAGTCGCCGCTATTTTTGGCTGTTCCGGCCCCGCCCTAGTGGTCATCGGCACGGCCAAAGCAGGTGCTCTCACCCCAGGGCAAACCGTCGCCTGGCTGATGGCCATCTATATTTTTGGCGGCTTAATCAGCCTGTATTTTGCCCTGCGCTATAAGATGCCCATTACCGGCGCCTATTCCATTCCTGGAGCGGCCATCATGGCGGCAGCATTTGGCAGTTTTGCCTTTCCTGAAATGGTGGGTGCCTTTGTGATGGCGGGCGTCATCGTCTTTATTTTAGGCATTACCGGCATCATCCAACGCATTATGTATTGGATCCCTATGCCCATCGTCATGGGCATGATTTCCGGTGCCATGATTCGGTTTGGCGTCGGCGCCGTCGATGCCGTTGCGGCCGCGCCCTATATTGCAGGCGCCGCCGTGGTGGCCTATTTTCTGGTGGCGCGCTACGTCAAGGCCATGCCGCCAGTGCTGGCGGCCCTCATCGTCGGGCTATTGGCGGCCTTGGTCACGGGCTCGTTTGGCGAACACGCCATCGGCGTCGCATTTGTGATGCCTGAACTCACCGTACCCACGTTTACCATTGCCGCCTTTTTTGGCGTGGCCCTGCCTCTGGCGGCCCTCGTCATTGGCGCCGAAAACGCCCAGGCAACCGGCGTCTTAATGGTCGAAAAATACCAGCCCCCGGTCAACGCCATGACCATCGTCAGCGGCATTGGGGGCGTGGTGGCCGGTTTTTTTGGTGGCCACAACGCCAATATTGCCGGGCCCATGACGGCGATTTGCTCATCCGAGCAGGCCAACGACGACCCTAAAAAACGCTATGCCGCCACCGTCGTCAACGGCCTGCTGTTTGCCACCTTTGGCCTGTGTGCTGGCTTCGCCGTGCCCTTCATCATGCTGATGCCCAAAAGCCTCATCGGCGTGGTGGCCGGTCTGGCCATGATTGGGGTGTTACTGGGTTCGCTACAAGAAGCGTTTACCAAGGCCCGAGGCCATCAGCTGGGCGCCTTCGTCGCCCTGGTCGTGGCCATGAGCTCCTTCCAACTGTTTGGCATCAGCGGCGCTTTTTGGGCCTTGGTCTTTGGCGTGGTGGTGTCGCTATTGTGTGACGGCCCACCGGTCCGGCCTAACGCCGAAGCAGAGCACTGATCAACCGCCTTTGACGATTGTGCCATAGGCCAGACAGTGCCTATGGCATCACTACTTTACGACCAAAAGGACACTCTCATGACCCCCTATCAACTCATCCAAAAACAGCGTGAACTGGCTCAGCATCAAGGCGTCTTAGTCACTCTGGTCGAGATTGAAGGCTCTTCTTATCGCAACATCGGCGCCAAAATGCTGATTGACGACGTGGGCCAGGCCGCAGGCATGATCAGTGGCGGCTGCTTGGAAAAAGACGTGATTCAAAAGGCCTGGTGGCTGACCGAAGGCGAAGCCGCTGCCCTGCGCACTTACGACACCAGCAGCGAAGGCAACCAAGACCTAAACTACAACCTAGGCTGCAATGGCATTATTCACCTACTTTTTGAGCGCACCCATCAGCCTGGCTGTGCCGAGTATTTAAAAGCCTTTAACAGCGTTTACTTCGACCAACAGCCAGCCGCCAGCGCGGTGATTTACCGGTCCGACCGCGCCGACTTTGTTGGCAAACGGCTGCTCATCAACCAGCAGGGCACACTGTTTAGCGACGATTTGCCGCAGGCACTCAAAGCGGAGATCAACAGCCAGCTGCACGCGTGCTTACAGCAGCGGCAAAACCACTGTGCTGACATCCACCATCAGGCCGGCACGCACGCCGTGTTTTTTGAAGCCATGCGCCCACCGGTGGCCTTAACCATTTTTGGCGCTGGCCAAGACGCACAGCCGTTGGCCCACTTTGCCAAGCAGCTGGGCTGGCTGACCACCGTCGTCGACATGCGCCCAGACCATGCCCATACGCGTCGCTTTCCTCAAGTCGACAGGGTCATGAACAATACCTTCGAGACCCCCTTAACCGATAGCCCTCCGGCCGACGACGCCGTCATTGTGGTCATGTCCCATAGCCTCCCTCAGGATCAGGCTGTGCTGGCGGCCCTATTGACGCCGGGCACTCATTTTCGCTATTTGGGCATATTAGGGCCGGCCTCAAGAACCCATAAAATCCTCGACGCCATCGGCCCTGAAGCATGGCAAGAAGCCGAGCGCCATCAACAGCAGCTGTCTTTCCCCATCGGGCTCAACATTGGTGCCGACAGCCCTGATGAAGTGGCCCTGTCCATTTTGGCCGAAATCAAGGCCGTATTAACCACCTCCTGCGGCGGTCGACTCAAGCACAGAACGGCCCGTATTCACCAGCGTATGGCCAAGAAAATCGTGTCGGTGGCGGATGTTTCGGCACAGACCCGGGACGGGACCAAAGCCCAGCACGACGGCACCGCCCCATCGCCACGTCGTGCCAAAATCACTTGATGATACAAGCGCATATAACTTCTAGACATGAGGTTACAATTTTTAAATCTTTCCATTTTCGTGTCCGCCGCCTTAATCTAATTGCATCATTCTTTAGCATTGGAACGGCATCATGGTCACCCCCACACAGCAGCTGCCTATATTAGACCTTACCCTGTTTGAACAGGCTGACACGCGCGCGTCGTTTTTGGCCCAGCTACAAGACATGGCGCGTAACATCGGCTTTTTTTACCTGACCGGCCATGGCATCGGCCCAGACCGAGTGGCCGAAATCACCGCCCTCAGCCAGCAATTTTTTGCCCAGCCACAGGCCTTAAAAGACGCTCTGTCTATGAGCCAGTCGCCCCATTTTCGCGGCTATACCCGCGCCAATGAAGAAACCACCCGTAACAAACCTGATTTTCGCGAGCAAATCGACATTGGCGCCGACCTGGCACCGGTGGTCTTTGAGGAAACCACGCCGCTGTGGCTCAAACTCCAAGGCCCCAACCAGTGGCCTGAAGGCTGGCCTGAATTCCAAGCCGTCACGACCGCTTGGCAACACGACCTGCGCCAGATCGCCATCAAGCTACTGCATGCCTTTATGCTGGCCCTAGGCCTGCCCGAAGACGCCCTCGATCAATTCATCAGCGGCAAGCCCAATGAGTTATTAAAACTCATCCACTATCCCGGCCAGCCCGATGCCGACCATCATGCCCAAGGCGTGGGCGCGCACAAAGACGCCGGCATTTTGACCCTGCTGTGGCAGGATCAAGTCGGTGGCCTAGAGGTGCTCAGCAAAGGGGAATGGATCGCAGCCCCCTATGTGGAAGGCGCCTTCATCGTCAACATTGGCGAGCTCTTAGAGTTGGCCACCAACGGCTATTTGGTCGCCAACATGCACCGCGTGGTGTCGCCCAAGCGCGACGTTGATCGTTATGCCATCGCCTATTTCATCACCCCCAACCTCTACGCCGGTGAAATCCCCGTTTTGGCGCTCCCACCCGAATTAAAAAAACTGGCCACCGGCCCAGAAAGCGACCCCTTAAACCCCATGCTGAAAAATGCGGGCGAAAACACCATTAAAGGCCGCTTACGCTCTCATCTGGCGGTGACCCAACGGTTTTATCCAGAACAATACGACCGCATCATCCAACAGCAGCAAACCGCCAGCGAGGTCACGTCATGATGAAGCCCTTTACCCTTGCCCTCGGCCTCGCACTGGCCCTGTCTGGCTGCGCCCAACAGGAGGCTGCACCGGCACCCACAGCAGCGGCCGCCACCCCCATTGTGTTGGGTGCTTCCGGTGCCGACGCCCAAATCTGGCGGTTTATTGCCACCACGCCGGCGGCCCAGGCCGCGGGGCTAGACATTGAGGTGAAAGACATGACCGACGGCATCACCCTCAACACCGCCACGGCGGAACAACAACTAGACGTGAATGCGTTTCAATCTTGGGCTTATTTAAAAGCGTTTAATAAAAACCACGGCGATCAGCTTCGCGCCATTGCCACTACTTATTTAGAGCCCATGGGCCTGTATTCAAGCAAACACACCGACCTTGCCCACCTGCCCAACGGCGCTTTGGTGAGCATCCCCAACGATGCGGCCAATACCGCCCGCGCCTTGCTGTTGCTGGCGCAGGCAGGACTGATTACCCTTACACCCAACTTTGACCCAGTGCTGGGCACGCCGCAAGACATTAGCCACAACCCCAAAAACCTGCGCTTCAAGCTGGTTCAGGGCGCATCTGGCCCACGCATCTTACGCGACGTTGATTTGGCCGCCATTGGCAACACCGTGGCTTTAGAAGGGGGCTTAAACGTGATCAAGGACGCTTTGGCCTATGAGCAAGTCGGTGAAGGCACCTTGAACAACATCAACATTCTGGTGACAAAAAAAGACCGGATAGATGACCCAAGCTTGCTGAAGCTGGGCGAGCTCTACCATCAGGACAGCGTGGCTGCCTATATTACCGAGCACTTTGGCGGCACCAAGCTGGCCGTCAATCAGCCGGTGAGCACGCTGAACTAAGCTTATCGTGCACACAGGCCTCGACAGCCCACTCGACGAAAGACTTTATATATGTCAATATAATTAAATAATTATTTTATTTTGACCGTATATAGGATCTTAATGACCACCACCGTCCGCAGCCTTACTCTGGCCTTCATCGCCATTGGCCTAGGCGCCTGTAGCCAGCCAGCGCCCCTCGTCGCCCTCTCTAGCCCTGAGCCCATGTCCACCTTAAAGCCCCCCTCTGCCCTCTCCGGCAGGGTGAGCCCCATGGTCAAACAGCGCGTCAACAACGCCATCGAAACCAGAACGCCGGTGGCCAACACCGCCCAGTACGGCGAAATCAAGACCAACCCCGTCCACATGGTCGCCCAAGAACCCGTGTCCACCTTTAGCATAGACGTCGACACCGGCAGCTACAGCAATACCCGCCGCTTTTTAACCGATGGCCGCCTGCCACCGAGCGACGCCGTGCGCACGGAAGAGATGATTAACTACTTCCCCTACGATTACGCCTATCAAAAGGCACAAAATGCGCCCTTCTCGGTGTTCACCGAAGTGGTGGACTCTCCATGGAAAAGCGACGCCAAAATCATGGCCATCGGCATCAAGGCCGATGACATGAAGATGAGTGACCTGCCCCCGGCCAATCTGGTGTTTCTGATCGACATTTCTGGCTCCATGTCGGGCGAAAAACTGGCCTTAACCAAAACCACCCTCAAAATACTGACCGAACAGCTGCGCCCTCAAGACAAGGTCAGCATCATCACCTATGCCTCTGGTGAGGAATTGGTGTTGCCGGCCACCCCAGGCGCCAATAAGCAAAAAATCCTCCAGGTCATCGACCGCCTGCAGGCTCAGGGTGCCACCGCTGGGGAACAGGCCATCCAAATGGCGTATAAAGAAGCAGAAAAACACTATATTAAAGGCGGCATCAACCGCATCATGTTGGCCACCGACGGCGACTTTAACGTCGGCATTACCGACTTTGCCACCTTAAAGGCCATGGTTGCCGAAAAGCGACAAAGCGGCATTGCCCTGTCGACGCTAGGCTATGGCGTGAACAACTACAATGAACGGCTGATGGAGCAGCTGGCCGATGCAGGCTCGGGCAACTACAGCTACATTGACAGCAAACAAGAGGCCAACAAAGTGGTCAAACACCAGCTCAGCGCCACGCTGACCCGCGTGGCCAGCGACGTCAAGCTACAGGTCGAATTCAACCCAGAGCTGGTGCAAGAGTACCGCCTGATTGGCTACGAAAACCGCCTACTGGCGGCCGAGGACTTTAACAATGACAAGGTCGACGCGGGTGAAATTGGCGCTGGCCACACCGTGACGGCCCTCTATGAGCTGACGCTAGTGGGCAAACCAGGCTGGCACGATGCGCCTCGCTACGCCCCAAAGAGCCCCAACAGCGCCCCGCTTGGTCATGAGTACGCCTTCTTGAAAGTGCGCTACAAACCCA
>JAGNPU010000283.1 GCA_017989485.1 Neisseriaceae bacterium | reverse complement strand
GAGCTGCAGCTGTTTCAAGAAATCATCGGCAACAAAGCCCAAGTCGTGCGCGAACAGCACTTATTAAACCAGGGCAGCCGCTGCGTCTACCGCATCACCCCGGTATCAAACCCGGCCGACGCGGGTATTTAAGCAAGCCGCCCACGGCGTGCTCAATGTCGGCCCCAGCAAAAAACCGCCCGAAGCCGGGCACTAGGTTTGCTGCCGCAAAAAATCCTCAAACGCCTGCAAGGCCTCACTGGCATGTTTCTGTCGGTGTTTTAATAACCACAGTGACCGCTGCATCGACACGCCCGCCACAGGCCGTTCTTGCAACAGTCCATGGGCGATGTCTTCAGCCACCACGTGGCGCGACAGGCAGCCCACGCCCAAATCGTGCCGCACGGCATGCTTAATGGCTTCTGAATGCCCCAGCTCCATGCCCACAAATACGTCAGGCACATACTGCAGCAGCATTTGCTCTAAGGACTCACGCGTGCCCGAGCCCGCCTCGCGCACAATGAGCGGAATGCGCGCCAGCTGTGCCAATACCAATGGAGACAGCTGCTCCGGCAGCCAGCGTGACTGCGGGGCCGAAAACAACACCAGCTCGTCTTGCTGCCACACATCCGCCACCACATCAGGATGGCTGAATCGCCCTTCAATAAGGGCCAAGTCATAGTCAAAGCGCGCCAACGCCACAACAATTTCATTGCTGTTGGCCACCGTCATTTTAAAATTAATCCGTGGGTGGCGCTGCCTAAACTCAGCCAATAGTTTGGGCAATAAATAATTGCCTATGGTGGTGCTGGCCCCGATGTGAATTAAGGCCCCGCCCTGGGTGAAGGTCGACTCGACCTCTTGCGCCCCCTCTAATAGGGCCAAGGCTTTAGGATAGAGCACTCGAGCATGCTCATTGGCCATCACGCGCCGCCCAACGCGGTCAAACAAAGACACCTTCAGCTGACTTTCCAACTCAGCCAAAGCGGTACTGACCGCTGACTGAGACAGGTTCAGCGCCACAGCGGCCTTGGTCGTGGACGCATGTTGCTTGATGGCCACAAAGATTTGTAACTGGCGCAGGGTAATATTCATCGCAAACCCACTTATCTATAAAAGTGATTAAACATAACCATAATATCCATTTTTCTCCATCTTTAAAACAGTTTACAATCTATTTGTAAACAACTTTAAAAACACACATCAATATGACCTCATCTACCTTGCTTCAAAAACTGCCAGGGCTAGTGCTGATTGGCCTCATCACCCTATGCTCGCTCTGGCTCGACGCACAAGGCTACGTTGCCCACTGGGGCCTCAGCGCCTTAACCTTGGCCATCATCTTCGGGATGTTCTTAGGCAACACCCTCTATCCTCGCCTCAGCCCCGCCTGCCACTCAGGGGTGTTGTTCAGCAAAGGCCACCTCTTACGCTGGGGCATTATTCTGTACGGCATGCGCCTCACCTTCCAACAAATCGCCGACGTGGGCGTGGCCAGCTTGCTCAGCGACGCCCTGATGTTGATCAGCACCTTCATGCTGGCCTATGTCTTAGGCACCCGCTGGCTCAAACTGGATCGCGACACCGCCATCTTGATTGGCGCGGGCAGCAGCATTTGCGGTGCTGCGGCCGTCATGGCCACCGAACCAGTGCTGCGTGCCCACGCCAACAAGGTCACCGTCGCGGTGGCCACCGTGGTGATTTTCGGCACCATTTGTATGTTCTTGTACCCACAAATGCATGCATGGGGCCTTTGGCCCATCACCGACAAAGCCTATGGCCTCTACATAGGCTCCAGCATTCATGAGGTGGCTCAGGTGGTGGCCGCAGGCCGCAGCATCAACCCCGACGTGGCCAACATCGCCGTCACCACCAAGATGATTCGGGTGATGATGTTGGCACCATTTTTGGTGATTTTGTCAATTTGGCTGGCCCGTCAAGGCACTGCCCATCTTGCCCAGGGCTCAGCGCATAAAGACCGTGCCAAAATCACCGTGCCTTGGTTTGCCTTTGGCTTCATTGCCATGGCCGGCTTTAATTCATTAAACCTCTTGCCTCAAGCCTGGGTGAACGCCCTCATTCAGTTAGACACCCTCTTATTGACCATGGCCATGACGGCACTCGGTCTCACCACCCATTTCAAAGCCATACGTGAAGCGGGCATCAAACCGCTCCTGCTCGGCTTGGTACTGTGCCTCTGGCTCATTCTCGCCGGCGGTGGGTTACAGCTACTCTTAGGCTAAACCCTCAGCAAAAAGACGCACCCCTTAAGGTGCGTCTTTTTGTTTCACCCCTCTGGCACAGGCCATTGGGGGGCTTTATTGTAAACTGACTTGAATCATCTCGTCATCGACGTCATCTTGCTCTTCGCACTTCATGTTCCACATTGACTTGGCACACTGTAGATGACCCACATAGGTCAGCGCCACCTTGGCCTTAATCGAGGGAATGTCGTCTTCGCGCATGTGCAATAAATCGTTGGGGTTCACCCATTCAGGGTTGGCCGACGTCAACGGTTTGCCGGCAAAATTAAATGCCTCAACCACGAACTGAGAGCAGAAATAGCGATCGCTTTTGAACGGCGACACCACCAAAGTGGCCATCGAGCTCAGACAAAACGACCGAATCATGGTGGGGTTCACCGGCAACTCACAGACCTTGCGCAAAATCGAAAACGGCGCCTGTTTTAAAATCCCACTGTAGTTGTACTTGCTGCCATTTAAGGAATCAGCAAAAGCCACCATTTTGGTCACGTCTTCTGGCACCACGTCGGGATGGCGGTAGACGGCCACAAGATTGCTGTGCTCGATGGCTTCATCTAAGGTGATGACGCGCACGCCCGCGCCCACAGATTCCGCAATTAAATTGTCACTCAGGGCAATAAAGGCATGGCTAATGGACGCATTGTTAAAAAACCGTACCCCTAGCGAATTACGGCCTCGTTCTGCAGAAAACAAAATGTCCCCTGGGCGAACGTCTTCGACCGCAATGCGCTTAATGCCTTCTCGCGGCGCGGTATTGGTGCGCTGGAACTTCAATGCGTAATAGTCCTCTCCCGTTTCTTTTTGCCACTGGGTCACACAACCACTGACGCTCAACACCACCATTGCGCCCACGCAGGCCTGAGCCAATTGTTTCAACCATCGCATTCAATGTCTTTCTTGAAGAACTGCCATCACACAGTAAAGGCTGTTAATTTAACAGTCTACATCCCCCACCACAAGCATTTTTACCCATTCTCACGTAGGCTGGGTTTTGCCCCATACAACTGATTTAAACAAAACCCACAAACTCAGTCATGCTTCGCCACCAGGATCAAGTCAAAACGACAAGGCCATCGGTGTTTCTTTGGCCAGCAAAGGCAATACGCCTTAATACCAGCCCTAAAAAACAACGCCGCCACATCGATTGATCCCCCCTGCCGACTAATACATTATTTTACTTGCTTATAAAGTAACGCTTATATATATTAGACTGGTAACGTCATGTTACTGAATCTAAACCACTAATG
>JAGNPU010000282.1 GCA_017989485.1 Neisseriaceae bacterium | reverse complement strand
ACCTAAACCGCCGTAGCGGCGGCAACTCACGCACCAAGTCGGTGTACATTGTGAAGCCCAAAATGCACGGCCCCGAAGAAGTGGCGTTTGCCAACGACCTGTTTGCCGCCGTTGAACAGCTGACCGGCCTTGCGCCCCTAACCCTGAAAATGGGCATTATGGACGAAGAGCGCCGCACCAGCGTCAACCTTAAAGCCTGTATTGCCCAAGCCCAAGACCGCGTGGTGTTCATCAACACCGGCTTCTTAGACCGCACCGGCGACGAAATGCACACGGCCATGCACGCTGGCGCCATGATCCGCAAGGGCGACATGAAGGCCAGCCCGTGGATACAGGCCTACGAACGCAATAACGTTCAGGTCGGCCTAGACTGCGGCCTGCCCGGTCATGCCCAAATCGGCAAAGGCATGTGGGCCATGCCCGACCTCATGGCCGAAATGCTGGTGCAAAAAATCGCCCATCCGAAATCCGGCGCGACGACTGCTTGGGTGCCCTCACCCACGGCGGCCACGCTGCACGCCTTACACTACCATCAGGTAGACGTACCCGCGGTGCAAAAACAGCTGGCAACGGAGCACGTTGATTTTCTGAACGACTTACTCACCGTGCCCGTAGCCACCGACACCAACTGGTCTGAGGCGGAAAAACAGCAGGAGCTAGACAACAACGTGCAAGGCATTCTCGGCTACGTGGTGCGCTGGGTTGATCAGGGCGTCGGCTGTTCTAAAGTCCCCGACATCCACAACGTGGGCCTGATGGAAGACCGCGCGACCTTACGCATTTCCAGCCAGCACATCGCCAACTGGCTACTGCATGGCATTGTCACCGAAGTCCAGGTCAAAGAAACCCTGACCCGCATGGCCGCCGTGGTCGATGGCCAAAATGCCGACGACGCTTTGTATGAGCCTATGGCCGGCTGTTTTGACACCTCAGCCGCGTTTAAAGCCGCGTCTGATTTGATCTTCAAAGGCACCACACAGCCCAGCGGTTATACCGAACCCTTACTCCACCACTGGCGTCAGGTCAAAAAAGCACAGCAGGCTTAAGCCCCGCTGAACCGACTGAACGCGTGCCTGCGGGCACGCGTTTTTTGATGCGGTCACGGCCAGCCGGCCACAAAAAAGCAGCCTGACTCATGGTCGGCTGCTTTTTGACGCCTGGGCGTTTACGATGCGGCTAAAGAAGCCTCATCATTGTCCTCTGGCTGAGGCTCTGGCGATCGCTCTGTTCGTGGCAGCAACACCTTAATCATGCGCTCGGCCAGCTCTTCTGGCGAATAAATAATGTCGCTGGCACCGTATTTGCTGAGGTATTCAAACTCCCCCTCGGTGTCCGCCCGCACGATGACCTGTATGGTTGGGTTCACATCTTTAGCGCGGGTGATGATTTGGCCTGCCTCTATCGGCTCACGCATGGTGATCACAATGGTTTGCGCCTTGGCCACGTTCACAATCTCCATCATTTCGTCGGCCAATGCGTGGCCAAAGGCCACTGGAATGCCCTGAGCCTTAAGCTCTTCCACCACTTCTAAACGGCTTTCTTGCACCACGAACGGGCGTTGCTGTGCCTGTAGCTCATCGACCACCAGACGGCCCACTCGACCATAACCCACCAGCACCACATGGCCTTCCATCACCGGCACTTCAATCACTTCACCGTACTCATCGACCACCTGGCTGACTTCTTCTACGCCGTCTTCGACCACGGCCACCACCTTCACCAGATCCGGCACCACCACATCAGGCACCATCACGGCCTCAGGCTCGACAACCGGCTCTTCCACCACCTTGGGCACAAATTTATGCTTGTAGCGCTCGAGCAACATAAACCAAACGGGGTTAAGCAAAATCGAGAAGATGGCCCCGCCGACAACCAGATTGCCGCCCTCTGCCGGCAGCAGGCCCATTACCATGCCCATGCTGGCCACAATAAAGGCAAACTCACCGATTTGCGCCAGGCTGGCCGAAATGGTCAGCGCCGTTAAGGTTGGGTAACCAAACAGGCGCACAATGCCATAGGCCGCAATCGACTTACCCACCACAATAATCAACACCGTCGCCAACAGCAGCAAAGGCGCATCGATTAACACCGAAGGGTCTAACAACATCCCCACCGACACAAAGAACAGCACCGAGAACGCATCGCGCAGTGGCAGTGATTCTTCTGCGGCACGGTGGCTGAGCTCGGACTCGTTCAAAATCATGCCGGCAAAGAAGGCCCCCAGCGCAAACGACACGCCAAACACATAGGTTGCCCCCATGGCGCAGCCCAAGGCAATGGCCAAGACGGCCAAGCGGAACAGCTCTTTCGAGCCGGTGTCGGCGGTTTTTTCCAACACATAGGGAATAATACGACGACCCAAGACCAACATCACCGCAATAAACGCCACCACTTTACCAATGGTGATCACAAACACCATGGCGATGTCGCCCCCGCTGGTGCTGCCACTGTCGCCGCTCAATACGCCGCCCAAAGCCGGGATCAACACCAGGGTCAACACCATGGCGATGTCTTCTACGATTAACCAACCCACGGCAATGCGCCCGCGCTTGGTCTCTAAAATACGTCGCTCTTGCAAAGCGGTTAACAGCACCACGGTACTGGCCGTCGACAAGGCCAGGCCAAAAATCAACCCCGCGCCCATGTCCCAGCCGATAAACCACGCCAGCCCCATCCCCAAGATGGTCGCCGCCGAAATCTGCACCACGGCCCCAGGAATGGCAATGTTTTTAACCGCCAAAAGGTCTTTTAACGAAAAATGCAGGCCCACGCCAAACATCAGCAAAATCACCCCCAGCTCGGCCAACTCTTGCGCGAGGCTGCCGTTTGCGACAAAGCCTGGCGTAAAAGGGCCGACCACAATGCCCGCAACCAAATAACCCACCAATGGGGGCATTTTAAAGCGCTGAGCAATGGTGCCGAAGATAAAGGCAAAAACAAGACCACCGACAATGGTGGCGATTAATGGCGTGGCGTGAGGCATAAGCGTGTGTGTCTCCCTGTCAGGCCGTCCCAAAGTAGGACAGCAAAAATCAATTTAATATTCGTTATGTATAGCTTTTTTCTATCAGAACAAAAGTAACATAATCTGCCGCTCAAGTCTCATTTTTTTACATATTTTTTTATATTTTTTCCCTGAAAAAACATGCTGATTGAGCATAGACGCCATTTCCCCAATTCGAAATGACATCACCATGCAAACCGCATCCAGACATAGAAAAAGCCACATGGCTGTGGCTTAGTCTGTAGAACGGCGAAAAAGTTTACCTCATCCAACCGGATGGGTGAGCAGGGAATACAGCATCTGCCCCGACACCGCAATCAACAGCAGGGAAAAAATAATTTTCAGTTGCTTGGGCGAAATCCTATGCGCCACTTTCACGCCTAAGGGCGCAAACAACACCGTGGTCAACGCCACCGCGATCACCCCAGGAAAATACACAAACCCCACCATGCCGGGCAAATTGACCTCGCCCTGGCCTGACACCATATAGCCT
>JAGNPU010000023.1 GCA_017989485.1 Neisseriaceae bacterium | reverse complement strand
TCCAAAGCCTATTAGACGGCCAGTGCCGCACCCTGGCCGAGATAGACGTCATCGTCTACGCCCAAGGCCCTGGCACATTCACCGGCTTACGCATCGGCGCGGGCGTGGCACAAGGCCTGAGCATGGCGCTCAACCTTCCTCTGGTGGGCATCCCCACTCTGGATGCCGTCGCCCTAGTGGCCCCCAAGCATGGCTGCGTGCTGGCCGCCATCGATGCCCGCATGGGTGAAGTCTTTTACGCCTGGTACGACACCCACAGCATGACCCGCCTATCCGACTACGCCGTGGCCAAACCGGCCGACATAACGCCCTTGACCGAAGACGCCATCGGCGTCGGCAATGCCTATGACCTGTACGCCGACATTTTGCCGGCCGGAACGGCCACCATGCCCACGGCCCAAGACTACATCAAGCTGGCCTGTAGCGGCCGCTACCCCGCTTCTGACGCGCAGGCCGCCGACCTCTTATACGTGCGCAATAAGATTGCCTTGACCGCCCAAGAGCAGGCGCAAAAAAAATCATCATGACCCCTCACCCAGCCATGATCCGCCCAGCTGGGCCTCACGACCTAGCCGACATCGTGGCCATTAACCAACAGGGGCAAGAGTCAGTGTGGTCGGCCCAGCAGTTTGCACAGGCGCTTAGCGGCACCGAAAACCTCTGGGTCATCACCCGTCAAGAACAGGTATTGGGCTTTTTGATTTGGCAGGGCGTGCTGGACGAAGCCGAGATTCATCATTTCGGCGTGGCCTTAGCGGCCCAACGCCAAGGCTTGGCCAGCCAGCTATTACACCATTTAGGTGATTTTTGCCGTAGCCACAACATCGCCCGCATCTTTCTTGACGTGCGGGACGGCAACCACGGTGCAAAAGCGTTATACTTAAGCCACGGCTTTGTCATCATCGGCCGCCGCAAACACTATTATCACACTGAAAATGGCCCAGAAGACGCTATTTTAATGGAAAAAACATGTTAGACACGCGCTACGTCCACCTGCATGAAGCTTTAGGCTTGGGCCCTTTATGGGTCAATCAGGCCGCGACGCTCGTGCCTAACACGCAAGACGCTGCGGCGGTGCCCCCCCCCAACAAAATGGCCATACCCACGCCCGAGCAGCCAGCAGAGGCCTTAACACGCGCCGCGGCGCCGCCCGCCAGTGCGCCGGCCACACCCCACACCCCTATCGCAGCCAAAACCGCGGCACCACAAGGCCATGTTGCCGCCTCACGCGCATCCTTGTTCAAAACCCTAGACATTAAACCGCCACCGAGCGAAGCGGAAACCGCCGCGGTCGCCGCGGCGGCGCTGGCCGCCGAAAAAGCCAAAAACCCCATCATCGAGCCGATCGTCCTGGCCGACGGCCTTGGGCTGCGTGACATTCACCAGCACATCTCCGTCTGCACCGCCTGCCCTTTACACCAAAGCCGCAAGCAAGCCCTACCGGGCCGAGGCGTCGCCAGCAGCCCCCTCATGGTGATTTCGCCCGCCCCTTCACAGGACGACGACTTACACAATCAATTGCTACATGGCACCGTTGGGGCCTTGTTAAACAATATGCTCGCCAGCATCGGCCTGTCCGTTGACGCCGTCTTTTTGAGCAGCAGCATTAAATGCAGCCCGAGCCTCACCGTGCCCGTCCAGCCGGAATACCAAAAAAACTGTCTGACGTATTTAAACGCCCAGATTCAGGCCAACCAGCCTAAGGCCCTGCTGTTCCTGGGCGAAAACCTCACCAAGCATTGCGCCATCACTCCACAAGGGCTGACCTATCAAGACCTGCCCACCTTCATCATTCCGCACCCGGCCAAGCTGCTGCGCCACACCGCCGACAAACGTCGCGCCTGGCACACGCTGAGCGAACTTAAGCGCTGGCTGAATCAGGCTTAACCCGCCCACACACAAACACGCCCCGACGCTGGTCTGTGACCGACGTCGGGGCGTGTGCTTAATCCACCCTACTTGATGATTTTCAAATGGCTAGGCAAAGCGGGCGCATCTTCTTTCGGGGCCGCCACGGCCGACTCTGGCGCATCGACCGAGGCCGACGGCTCGAGCTCAAAGCCCATGCCCTCGCCCGACTCGCGGGCAAAAATGGTCAACACATTGCCGGTCGGAATCCACACGTCGTGGGCCACCCCGCCAAAACGGGCCGAAAACGACACCCAGTCATTGGCAATGTTTAAGCCCTGACAGGCATTCGGCCCGATATTCAAGACAATTTCATCGTCTTTGACAAACTGCATCGGCACCTTGGTGTGCGCATCGACCCAAACGGCCAGATGCGGCGTTTGTTCGTTGTCCACGCACCATTCATATAAGGCGCGTATCAAATAGGGTTTGGTACTGGTTTTCATCATCACTCTTCCACACAACAAAGCCACTCATGTGAGTGGCCTTTGGGTTTAACGACGCATGGCTTTTTCAGCAGCGGTCAATGAATCAATAAAGGCCTGACGCTGGAAAATACGCTCGGCGTATTTCAAGATTGGGGCAGCAGACTTGCCCAGCTCAATCCCGTAGTGATCCAAGCGCCACAGCAGCGGGGCCAGGGCCACGTCAATCATAGAGAAGTCTTCACCCAAGATGTATTTTTGCTTGGCAAATACCGGCGCAATCACGGTCAAGCCTTCGGTAATCGCTTCGCGCGCCTTGTTTAATTCTTTATTGGTGGCGGCTGGGTTTTCCAAGGTCACCACATGGGCAAACAGCTCACGCTCAAAACGGTATAAGAACAAACGGCCGCGTGCACGCATCACAGGGTCACCAGGCATTAACTGTGGATGCGGAAAGCGCTCATCAATGTATTCGTTGATGATGTTGGATTCGTGCAACACCAACTCACGCTCCACCAAAACCGGCACCTGGTTGTATGGGTTCATAATGGCCAAGTCTTCAGGTTTATTAAAGATGTCCACGTCTTTAACCTCAAAATCCATGCCTTTCTCAAACAACACAAAGCGGCAGCGGTGGCTAAAAGGACAGGTAATACCCGAATACAAAGTCATCATAATCAACATCCCAGAATATTAACAGAAGGGGACAGTATAGCAAAAATGGCTTACCAAAGCCAGAAAGCCAAGGTAAGCCATTGTATTGAAATGCAATTCTATCAATAACGCCTAGTGTCGCAAAAACAAACCCATGAGCACCAACACCCGCAGCCGCTCCTTCCCCCCCTGGCGCGGCATGCGCCTGAGCAAGGGCAGGATGCTTTTCAACCAGCCTGCGCCTTTTTCAGTCAAGGCCAACACGCGCTCATTCGGTGCCGCCGCTTGGTACAGGGCCAACAGGCTGCCCAGACGCTCAATTTGCGGCGCCACGTCGGCATCGGTCTTCACCCGCATCAACGAGCTAAAAAACATCAGCACGTCTATGGCCTGCAGGGCATTCAAAGGCAGGTCTCGGTCCAAATCCTCTTCAAAATCGAAGCGATAAAACCCATCGGCTTGCTGGGTGACGTTGCGGATTTGTGCCCCGCCGTGCCAACAGCCGCGGCGGTGAAAGTCGGCCAAATCTAAGGTCAAGGCCTCTAGCGTGGCCCAGCGATCATCTGCCGAGGCCTCTGCCAGCTGCTTTTCGATGGGGTCGCCCACGTGGCTCATCGCCACCCAGTCATCGGCCACCCCAATCACCCTAGGCACCTTGACCCCAGCGGCCGCCAGCTGCATGAGCCGGTTGACCTCATGTGCCTGAGCGGCTGCGCGCGCAGCGGGCTTAGGGGCTTCTACCTGAGCCTCTAGGCGCCGATAAATCCAGCGCGACAGCCACCGCCTCAGCGTCAAAAAGCGCACTCGAGACAGCCGCTTAATCACCACCGTCTCGCCCTCGTGGTTCAGTAAAAAAACGCGAGCATCAGTTTGCTCGCGTTTTGTGTGAACCAGAGTTTTTAAGGCTTCAGAAGCTTGCGGTGCCAATACGGGCGGCTTTTGCAACAAATCTTCCATTTAAACTCTTTATCAGATTAATGAACGTCTTTCCAGTATTCTTTCTTCAGGAAGTACGCCAATGGCAACATGATCACCAGCAAGAACATCAACACACCGTAACCGATCTGTTTGCGTTTCAACAACGCTGGCTCACCCATGTACACCAAATAGTTCACCAAGTCCGTCACGTACTGATCGTACTCAGCCGTCACGACACGGGTCTCATCAATCGCACGGGTATGTAAGCCCGTACGCTCCCAGTACAACTTAGGCTCGAGCACGCCCGCTTGGTTTTTCTCCCAAACCGGTGCGCCTTTGTCATCAAGTTCTACCGCACGAACGCCTTGCTGTTCCCATAATACGTGAGGCATGCCCACTTTATCAAATGTGGTGTTGTTCCAGCCCGATGGGCGTGAAGGATCTTTATAGAACCCACGCATGTAGGCGTACAGATAATCCGCACCACGAGAACGCGCAATCAAAGACAAATCAGGCGGCACAGAGCCAAACCATTCTTTGGCGTCTTCCGGCGCCAAAGCACCAATCATGGTGTCGCCAATTTTGTCCGTCGTGAACATGAGGTTGTCTTTAATCTGATCTTCGGTCAAGCCTAAATCCGTCAAACGATTAAACCGCATATTGCTGGCAGAGTGACAAGACAAACAGTAGTTGGTAAAGATCTGGGCACCACGTTGCAAACCAGCCTGGTTGCCCAAATCAATGTTCACTTTTTCAGTAACGGCAGCACCGGCGGCACTTACCTGAGCAACAGGCAGTACCATGGCGGCGGCAACCAATAAAGCTTTTAATTTATTTTTCATTTGCCTACCCTTAAATAAACTGACCGAACAAGTACGCACCCACAAGGGTCACCACCACATAAATCAAGAACTTGATTTTGTTGCTGGTTGAACTCATGGTCACACGTTCAGGTACTGGTTTAACTTTATCCATTTTGGTGTAAATAGGCATGCCCAAGAAGAACACAAAATACACCACTGACAGGACGCGAGACACGATGGTCCGCAAGTCAGTTGCTGGAATCGCACCCAAAATACCCAAGCCGATGAACGAGATGATGAACAACACCAACATCGTTTTGTAGATCGGGCCACGGTAGCGGACAGATTTAACAGGTGAGCGATCCAACCAAGGCAATAGGGCAATCAACACCACGGCAGCACCCATACCCAACACACCCCAAACCTGCGTCCCTAAGAAAGACGGAATCGCGCGCAAAATCGCATAGTAAGGCGTGAAATACCAAACCGGTGCAATATGGGCAGGCGTCTTCATTGGGTCTGCTGGGTCGAAGTTAGGCGCTTCTAGGAAGAAACCACCGCCTTCAGGCAGGAAGAACAAAATGCCACTAAAGACGATTAAGAACACCACAACGCCCACAATGTCTTTTACAGTGTAGTAAGGATGGAAAGGAATACCGTCTTTAGGAATGCCGTTTTCGTCTTTAATGGCTTTAATTTCAACGCCATCAGGGTTGTTTGAACCCACTTCATGAAGGGCGATCAAATGCGCCACCACGAGGCCAACCAAAATCAAGGGGATGGCAATCACGTGTAAAGCGAAGAAACGGTTTAAGGTCACGTCAGAAACGTTAAAGTCACCACGAATCCAAACAGACAAATCAGGGCCAATCACGGGAATGGCTGAGAACAGGTTAATAATCACCTGCGCGCCCCAGAAGGACATTTGTCCCCAAGGCAGTAAATAACCCATAAAGGCCTCGGCCATCAGGCACAAGAAGATTAATGAGCCAAATACCCAAACCAATTCACGGGGCTTTTTAAATGAACCGTAGATCAAACCACGGAACATGTGTAGGTAGATCACCACGAAGAACATGGATGCGCCGGTTGAGTGCATGTAGCGAATCAACCAACCACCCGAAACGTCACGCATGATGTATTCCACAGAGGCAAACGCCACCGGCAGGCCAGCACCGTTTAAGGTACCGTCTGGCTTGTAGTTCATGGTCAAGAAAATACCACTCACAATTTGGATCACCAACACCAACATGGCCAAAGAGCCAAAGAAATACCAAAAGTTAAAGTTTTTAGGCGCGTAATATTCCGTTACGTGCTCTTTCATCATTTTCGACAGCGGAAAACGATCGTCTACCCAACCGAGCAAAGCTTGCAACTTGCTGTTATTCGTACTCATAGCTTATCCGTTCCCTTATTCATCAGAGCCCACTAATAGCGTGGTTTCGTTAATATACTTGTAAGGTGGAATGACTAAGTTCGTGGGCGCTGGCACACCTTTGTAGACGCGACCAGCCAAGTCAAACTTAGAACCGTGACAAGGACAGAAAAAGCCACCCTTCCAATCAGGACCCAAGTCGGCTGGTGCCAAATCAGGACGGAAGGTTGGTGAGCAGCCCAAATGGGTACAAATACCAATGGCCACAAACAGTTCTGGCTTGATAGAGCGCAGTTCATTTTTACAATACTCTGGCTGATGCTCCACCTCTGATGCTGGGTCTGCCAGCGTACCGTTTAGCGTCGGCAGCTCTTTTTGCTGTTCGGCGCTGCGGTTGAGCACCCAAACAGGTTTGCCTTGCCACTCTACGGTGATCAATTGACCAGATTCTACTTTACTAAAGTCTACTTCTACGGGTGCACCGGCCGCTTTGGCACGCTCAGAAGGCGTCCAGCTAGCCACAAAAACCCCTACTGCACTCAAAGCAGCCACACCGCCTGCCGCCCCCGTCGCCAAAGTTAAAAACCGGCGACGGCCTTGATTTACTTGTTGTTGATCATTCATTATCAGTCATCCTAATTTTTGGAATACCGAGCCATTGAAACCAATGGATTCTACATGATTTTACCCTATTGCTTAAAGTCTTATTTTGATTAAAACCAGCTTTAGCTTAAAATCTTGACTTTAAACAGGGTTTTGTTCGTCGAAAAACTGGCAGGTGATGCCAAAAGTCCGACTAATCTCTTCGCCCAAGGCTTGCACACCATAGCGTTCGGTTGCGTGGTGACCCGCTGAAATAAAGGCCACATCGCATTCTTGCGCCAAATGGTATTGGGCTTCAGACACCTCTCCGGTAATGAACGCATCGACACCCAAATCTATGGCCGTCTGAAAATAACCCTGCGCCCCACCCGTGCACCATGCTAATTTATTAATGATCTTGTCAGGTCTGCCTATGCCTAAAGGCTTGCGTTTCAGGCTAGTCTCCAACTGATCCAGAAATTCTGTTAAGGAATTAGCAGATTCGGTTTTTCCTAGCATAATTAAGCCTTGATCCCCCACCTGTGCCTCAACCGTCCAACCACATACCCGAGCCAGCTGGGCGTTGTTGCCCAAGGTTTCATGCGCATCCAACGGCAGGTGAAACCCCACCATATTGATGTCATGCGCCAATAAAGCCGCAATCCGCTGCTTTTTCCAGCCGATGATGGGCACCGGCTCGCTCTTCCAAAACAGGCCGTGATGCACCAACAGCATGTCGGCGCCGACCTGAATCGCATGGTCAATCGCCGCCTGACTGGCGGTGACGGCAAGCACAATGGTGTTGATGTCGCACCGGCCCTCAACCTGCAGCCCATTGGGCGCATAGTCCTTATAGGCATTGACGCGCAAGCGCTCGTCACACCAGGACAACAGTTTTTGCCTATCCATAACAGATTCCATAAAAAAACCCCACCATTATAGTGGGGTTTTGCCTGCTTTGTAAGCATATTGGGCAAAAGACTTACATCATGCCGCCCATGCCGCCCATACCACCCATGCCGCCCATGTCTGGCATAGCCGCTTTGTCGTCAGGGATTTCCGCAATCATGCAGTCGGTGGTCAACATCAAACCCGCAACAGAAGCAGCATGTTGCAAGGCAGAGCGAGTCACTTTGGCTGGATCCAACACGCCCATTTCAATCATGTCGCCGTATTCACCAGTACCGGCGTTAAAGCCGTAATTGCCCTTGCCTTCAAGGATTTTATTCACCACCACGCTTGGCTCATCACCCGCGTTAATCACGATTTGGCGCAAAGGCGCTTCAATCGCGGTCAACACAATGCGCGCACCAGCGGTTTGGTCAGCGTTAATGCCCACCACATCGCCTAGGGCTTCGCGAGCGCGCAGCAGCGCAATACCACCACCAGCAACAATGCCTTCTTCTACGGCCGCACGAGTGGCGTGTAGGGCATCATCAACGCGGTCTTTCTTCTCTTTCATTTCCATCTCAGTGGCGGCGCCGACTTTGATCACCGCAACACCACCGGCCAATTTGGCCACGCGTTCTTGCAGTTTTTCTTTGTCGTATTCGCTGCTGGCGGTGTCGATCAGCTGACGAATTTCCGTCACGCGTGCTTCTACCTGCGCTTTGTCGCCCATGCCATCAATAATGGTGGTGTTTTCTTTGCCAATTTCAATACGCTTGGCTTCGCCCAGCATAGACAATTCGGCTTTTTCTAGGGTTAAGCCCACTTCTTCCGCAATCACGGTGCCACCGGTCAAAATCGCAATGTCTTGCAACATGGCTTTACGACGGTCGCCAAAGCCAGGTGCTTTCACCGCAACGGTTTTCAAGATGCCGCGAATGTTGTTCACCACCAAAGTCGCCAAGGCTTCGCCATCAACGTCTTCAGCAATAATCAACAAAGGACGGCCTGATTTAGCCACTTGCTCAAGAATCGGCAACAAGTCACGAATGTTGCTGATTTTTTTGTCAAACAACAATACGTATGGGCTGTCTAAACCAGCAATTTGTTTTTCTTGCTCGTTGATGAAGTAAGGAGACAAGTAGCCGCGATCAAACTGCATGCCCTTAACCACGTCTAATTCGTTATTCAATGATTTGCCGTCTTCAACGGTGATCACGCCTTCTTTGCCCACGGCTTCCATGGCATCGGCAATGATTTTGCCAATGTCTGCATCGGAGTTGGCAGAAATAGACCCTACTTGAGCGATTTCTTTAGACGTCGCGCAAGGCTGGGCAATTTTTTTCAACTCTTCAACCAGGCCAATCACAGCCTTGTCGATGCCGCGTTTCAAATCGGTAGGGTTCATGCCAGCGGCAACGTACTTCATGCCTTCACGCACGATGGCCTGGGCCAATACGGTTGCGGTCGTGGTGCCGTCGCCGGCCACGTCTGCGGTTTTAGAAGCCACTTCTTTAACCATTTGGGCGCCCATGTTTTCGAAACGGTCTTTCAACTCAATTTCTTTGGCCACAGACACGCCGTCTTTGGTGATGGCAGGGCCGCCAAATGAGCGTTCCAATACCACGTTACGGCCTTTAGGGCCCAAAGTCACTTTAACGGCATCAGCCAAAATATTGACACCGTTTACCATTTTTTGACGAGCGTTGCTGCCAAATTGTACGTCTTTTGCTGCCATGTTTATTCTCCAGTTCTTAAATTACAGTTTAATCAGTTTGGTTGGTATGGTCTTCAGGCCTTAGGCCATCACACCCATGATGTCTTCTTCGCGCATCACCAAAACTTCTTCGCCTTCAACCTTAACGGCCTGGCCTGCATACTTACCGAAAATCACTTTGTCGCCGACTTTAACGTCTAAAGCACGGCGCTCACCGTTGTCCAGAATCTTGCCATTGCCAACGGCAATGACTTCACCCATATCAGGTTTTTCTACAGCAGAACCTGCCAGTACGATACCTGAAGCAGTGGTTTCTTCTGCTTCCAAACGTTTAATCACAACACGATCATGTAAAGGACGGATAGACATTAATTTCTCCAAATTAAAAACAGTTAAGGAATACCACACCGTGGCTTTCACTTGTCAAAATCAACACAGTTAGGGGCTAAGCCTTAAACCATGTTTAAAAATTCATCATGTAGGCTATATCGGGGGGAACCATCAGAATTCAAGAGGCCGTGATTAATTTTTTTCAGCAGCCCAGCGACGCCCTAAGAATCCCCCTGCCCATCACCCCTACGCAAACGACAGGCAAAGAAAAAGCCACGCATCAGCGTGGCTTTTGAATTTGGCTCCCCGACCTGGGCTCGAACCAGGGACCTGCGGATTAACAGTCCGTCGCTCTACCGACTGAGCTATCAGGGAATAGGAGCGCATTATAGTAAGCCCCAGCCTACCCGTCAAGCGTTTTCATGAACTTTTTGACGGGCGCAGCGTGCTTAATCGTCTGCTTGGGTTTCAACCTGTTTTAAAACAACTGCTTGAGGCGCATCCTCAGCAGCCACTTTTTGCGCGGCCAAAATATCCGAACGACGTTTTACCGGTGCAGCAGCCACTGCAGGCGCAGCAACCGGCGCGGCCGACTTGGTCTCCACCATCACCAAGCTACCCAAATCCATCGGCGCTGCTGGCTTGGCCTCAACCTTAGGCGCGGCCTTAACCGCCACCACTTCGGCAACCACTTCAGCCACGGCCACGACAGGCGCCGCTGCGACCGCCTCTACGGCGACAGGCTGAACGATCTCGGCTTTGGCCACTACGGCCTCAACCACAACCGGCGCAGCCACCACAGGCGCTACGGCGGCAACGGGTGCCTGCTCGGCCACCACAACCAGCTTACCTTGGTAAATATGGTCTACCGCAGCACGAACCTGATCACCCACGGCATGAATGTCGATGCGGCGAATCAAATAGTTTGCCGTGGCAGGACGACCGCGATTGTTACGACGGCGACGGTTATGACCGCCTTCGCGACGATTGCCTTTGTCTTGCTCTGGGCGCTGATCGTCAGCCTGAGCCACATTGCCTTCGGCCAGGTTAATCACCAACGGGGCTTCTTGACTCACGTCTTGCTCTTGGCCTTGAACCTGACCATTTTGCTCATCCGGCTTGCGGTCGCGACGATTATTGCGACGACGACGACGCTCGGTGCCTTGCGCCTGCTCTGCGCCCTGCTCCTGCTGCTCGGCCACAACCGGCTGTGCTTTTTCTACCTTGTCGGCCTGACGCTGGTCATCTTGCACACGCTGGCCTTGCTGACGCTTGTCGTTATTGCGTGGGTTTTGACGCTTGTCGCCCTGGCGCTCTTTGCTTTGGCCTTGACCTTGCTCCGTTTTTTGCTGGGCATTGCCTTGGCCATTGCCCGCATTACGGTCTTTACGCGGGGCGCGCTCTTGCTGCTTGTCGCCCTCTGCGGCCTTGTTTTGGCCTTGACGTCTGTCGTTACCGGATGCAGATTCAGCCTTATCGCCTGAACGCTGACCCTGTTGGCGACGGTTATTCTGACGCTTGCCATAAGGTGTGCGACGTTGTTGCTGCGCGCCCCCTTTAGGCTTCTCGGCCTCTTCTTCTTTTTCGCCCAATAGGCCTTTAATCCAGGCACCAATTTTGGCAAACAGCGACACGGTTTTTTCTTCGGTCAACGGCGCTGGCTGGGCAGGACGTATCCCTTTCACCGCTGGCTCTTGGCGCTCCACTTTTTTACCCGCGCGCACCACAGTCTCATCTTCTTCCGGCTTGTTCACACGCTGATAGCTTGGCGTCACCGACTCTTCAACATCATCGGTGCGCACGCGGGTGATTTCATAATGCGGGGTTTCCAAATGCGTATTTGGAATCAGCAAAACGCCCACGTCCAAACGCTCTTCTAGGCTAAACAGCTCAGAGCGCTTCTCGTTCAACAAGAAGGTGGC
>JAGNPU010000281.1 GCA_017989485.1 Neisseriaceae bacterium | reverse complement strand
GGATTGGCCGCTATATGGGCCTGGTGACGCTGGATTTAGGCGAAGGCGACACGGAGTTAATGCTGTTGGAGTATGCTGAGGGCGGCCAGCTGTATGTCCCGGTGGCGCAGCTGCACGTGATCAGCCGCTATGCCGGCCAGGCGCTTGAGGATGTCCATTTGCACAAGCTGGGCAATGCCAGCTGGGACAAGGCCAAGCGTCGCGCGGCGGAAAAAGCGCGTGACACGGCGGCAGAGCTGTTAAATCTTTATGCCCAAAGGGCGGCGCAGGAAGGCTTTCAGTATAGTCTGAATGAATCAGACTATCAGGCCTTTACCGCTGGTTTTGGCTATGAAGAAACCCAGGATCAGGCGGCGGCCATTGTGGCCGTGCTCAAAGACCTGACCAGCACCAAGCCGATGGACAGGCTGGTGTGTGGTGACGTGGGCTTTGGCAAGACTGAAGTGGCGTTGCGGGCGGCTTTTGTGGCGGTCATGGGGGGCAAGCAGGTGGCGATATTGGCCCCGACCACGCTGTTGGTGGAACAGCATTTCCAAAACTTCAGCGACCGTTTTGCCGATTTCCCCATTCGGGTGGCGCAGCTGTCCCGCTTTAACAGCAGCAAAGAAACCAAGCTGGCCTTGGCCGGGATTGCCGATGGGAGCGTCGACATTGTCATCGGCACCCATAAGCTCATTCAGCCTGATGTTGGGTTTAAAAACTTGGGCCTGGTGGTGATCGATGAAGAGCATCGCTTTGGGGTACGTCAAAAAGAGCAGCTCAAACGCCTGCGCACCAACGTCGATATTTTGGCGCTGACGGCGACGCCGATACCGCGCACTCTGTCTATGGCCTTAGAGGGCCTGCGCGACTTTTCCATCATTGCCACGCCGCCACAGCGTCGGCTGTCGGTCAAAACCTTTGTGCAACCTGCGGCAGAGGGCGTGGTCAGGGAAGCCTTGCTGCGCGAATTAAAACGGGGTGGCCAGGTGTTTTTCTTGCACAACGAGGTGGCCACGATTGAGAACATGCACGAACGCCTGGTTGAGCTCATGCCAGAAGCCCGCGTGGCCGTGGCCCATGGCCAAATGCGAGAGCGAGAACTAGAGCAGGTGATGCGTGATTTTTTACAGCAAAAATTTAACGTTTTGCTGTGTTCTACCATTATTGAAACCGGCATCGACATTCCCAATGCCAACACCATCATCATTAATCGCGCTGATAAATTTGGTTTGGCACAGCTGCATCAGCTGCGCGGCCGGGTTGGCCGTTCCCATCATCAGGCTTATGCCTATTTGCTGACGCCAGAATACATTAGCAAGGACGCTGAAAAACGTTTGGATGCGATTCAAATGGCCGATGAGCTGGGGGCGGGCTTTACCTTGGCGATACAGGATTTAGAAATTCGAGGGGCGGGTGAAATCTTGGGTGATGGCCAGTCTGGCGAGATGATACAGGTCGGCTTTACCCTGTATACCGAAATGTTGAAACAGGCCGTGCGTGACCTAAAAAATGGCCGTGTGCCCGATGTGGACGCGCCTCTTGGGGTGACGACGGAAATCAAGTTGCACAGCCCGGCGCTGCTGCCGGAGGCTTACTGTCCGGACATTCATGAGCGTTTGGTGTTGTATAAGCGTCTGGCGGCCTGCGAGGTGGCCGAGGACATTGATGCGGTACACGAAGAGCTGATTGACCGCTTTGGCCTGCCGCCACAGCCGGCGAAAACCCTGATTGAAAGCCATCGGATACGGTTAATGGCCGCAGAAATGGGGGTGGATCAGCTGGACGCCAGCGCCAGCAGCATTGTTGTGACCATGGGCAAGCACCACAGCATTGACCCCGTGCACATCATCAGCCTGATCCAAGCCCAAAAAACCTATCATTTGGCCGGGCCAGATCGATTGAAAGTCGACATCGATATTGAAGAGGTCGACAAGCGCATCATGCGGGTGAAGGCTTTGATGAGTGAGCTGAATGTGCCCGACTTAAGCAGCCTTAAGCCGGCGGCGTCTACGGCGCCTAAGAAAACGGGCAAGTTTGCGAATAAGGTCAAGAAATAGGCCAGTATGCCGCGCTGTGATGCCATCATAAAACACCCCAATATGCCTTATTGGGGTGTTTTATTTGGCCTCATGGTTAATCGGGCACAAAACCGTTTGCGCGCTGCTGACCAGAAATTGGGTGAGCCTCGCCACCTTAGCGGAATGAACCTGCCAGTAATGCCAATACAGAGGGACATCGATGTAGCGACCAGGCATTAAGTCAATTAACTCATGATTGGCGAGGGCGTTTTCATATTGTAATTCAGGAATCATGCCATAGCCTATGCTCAGCTTGACCGCCTGATAAAATGCCACGGCTGAAGGGATGTAGTGACAGGGACAGGCGGCTTGGGGCAGGCCGAACTGCTGTTGCAAAAACTGATCTTGGAGCTTGTCTAAGTGGTCAAATACCAGTAGGGGCGCCTGCTTGAGGGCGATTCTGTGTAGGCCATTGGGAAACCACTGAGCGCAAAAGGCGGGAGAGGCCAGCAGGCGGTAGCGTAAGGCCCCTAGAGGGGCGACGGAGCAGCCGCGCATGGGCTGGCCTCGACCGGTGATGGCGGCGATGACCTGGCCCTCTTCTAAGGCCTTGTGGGTGCGGTCTTGATCATAAAGGCGCAAATGCCAAAGGCTAGGCTCTTGCTGCATGAAGTCGGCCAGTACGGGCAGCAGCCAGGTCGACAGTGAATCATTATTGGCCGCAATCGTCATGCTCATGAGGTTGGCCTGCTGTTGCTGATAGTCGGCCTTGAAATCGTCTGCCAAGAGGCGGGCGCGGCGTAGGTATTGGGCCAGTAAATGGCCTTCTTTGGTGAGGCGACAGGGACGGGCGCGGATGACCAAAACCGCGCCCATTTCGGTTTCCAGCGCTTTAATCCGTTGGGAAATGGCCGATGTGGTGAGGTTGAGCGTGGCGGCGGCGGCCTCAAAGCTGCCCTGGTCGGCAACCGCCAATAGGGCTTGGGTGTGTTTGGGGGCAAAATTCATGGCCAGCGTCCATTTTTGGTTAAGCTAAATTTAAGGTAAATGAAATAATCTTAAACAGCTTAACCAAAAAAGCAAGCTGTGCCAAGATGGTGGCTACTTGGTTAATGGGAAACAGGATTGATATGGGTAACGGTATTTTTTGGCAGGCGTTTGCGGTCGGCATTGGTTTGATCATGGCGATTGGGGCGCAGAATATTTACATTATTAAGGTTGGCTTAAGTGGTCGAAACGTGTTTTTTGCGGCCACCCTGGCGTCGGTGTGTGACACGGTATTGATTGCCTTGGGCACGTTTTTTATGGCCGCCCTGATGGCGAAGATTCCGGGCTTTGTCAGCGTGGCCAAGTGGGGGGGATGTGCGTTCTTGGCCTATTATGGCGCGTTGTCGTTGTACAATGCCTTGGCAAAATCGCCCCGGGGCTGGCTCAGCGCCGAGGCGGCGATGAATGAGCGCCTGGGTGAGGTCAAAAGCAAGTATCGCCACGGTGGCCTGTTGCTGTCTGGGCTGGCTTTTTCCTTGTT
>JAGNPU010000280.1 GCA_017989485.1 Neisseriaceae bacterium | reverse complement strand
GTCTTCGGGCAGGTCTAAATGCGTCATGGTGGTTTGGATGAGGGCATCAATTTGCCAGCCATCCTGTGCTTCTAGCCCATTTTGTAGGGTTTGCAGTAGATCGAAGTTGGCCTCGCTCGGGTCTTCGGCAATCAGGTGGCTGACCTGATGGTATTGAGTCAACAGCTGGGTCAATTCGCCTAGGCCTTCAGCCACGGCTTCAAAAACGGTGTGTTCGGGGTTGAGTACGGGCTCTTGGGCCACGTAGGCAATTTTCAGGCCGCTGTTCATGCTGATTTTGCCGTCATCGAGCTTGTTGACGCCGGCCAACACTTTCAAAAAAGACGATTTGCCCGCCCCGTTACGGCCGATGAGGCCCACGGTTTCGCCCGGATTAAGGGTGAAATGGGTGTTGTCCAACAGGGGCAGATGGCCAGAGGCCAGTGCGGCATTTTCTACAATTAAAATACTCATGAGGGCTACCTAAAAATAATGGCCTTGATTTTACCTGAAATTCGATCACCGTGCCGGATTGTGACGGCAAGATGTGCGTCAACAGGGGAGAAAGGCGGATATTTTTTCATCAGAATGTTCTGATGAAGATCAAGCAAACTGATACAATGACTCTTTTTTGTCAAGGCGCACCGCAGGTGGGTACGCCTTTTTGAACAAAGGTGGGAACAATGTATTTTGTGGACCGTGCAGCCGTGGTGATCAAGCCCACGGAGTCGTTTTTAATCTGGCTTAAATCCGTTGACAAAGAGGGCGTAGACCTCACCTTGGCACAGCTGCGCAGCGACTGTACCGTCTTGATGGTGCCTGAGTTCGATGAGCCTGAAGACGTGATTGCCTACGTGGACGAACACTACGAAGCCATTTTCAAGGCCGAACTGGCCGCCTGGTACGAAAGCCCGAAAGACTGGCCGAGCGACATGAGCCTGAAGGCGTTTTGGACGTTTTTTGACGTTCAGGTGAACAGCACGGTATTGGATTTGGTTGATGAGCCCATGCACAATATGCCCGTTGTGGACAACATGATGTGATGAAGCCCATCCACGTCCATTTGGCCGTTTCGCGCCTGGCGCTGTCGGTGAATGCCTTGGTGCATGTGGGCCTGATTGGCCTGGTGTGGGGCTATTTCGAACAGCCGTGGCTGTGGACGGTGTTGGCCTTGGCCAGCGTGGCCCACACCCATTATCGGATGACGCGTGCCGGTGGCCGCCTGGTGGAGTTACACATCAATAGCGATGGCCAACTGTCGGTGGCCAAGGCCGATGAGGGCGTGCTCGCATCGGCTGAGCTCATGGACGGCAGCGTGTTCACCCGTTGGGTGATGGTGTTGTACGTCAAAACCGCACACAAAAAACAGGTGCTGTGGCTATTGCCAGACAGCATTGATGCCGCCGCCTACCAGCAGCTGCTGGTGTGGGGGCGTTGGCATCCTATGAACAAGGCGGAATAAGCCGCTGCCCGCTTGAGGAGCAATGAAGCATGTCGCAAAAAACCTTGGCCGAATGGTTGGCCTATTTTGAGAGCGTCCATCCCAGCACCATAGACATGGGCTTAAGCCGTGTCGAGGCCGTTCGCCAACGCCTGCAGCTGGTGCCACGGTGCCCGGTGATCACCGTGTCCGGCACCAATGGTAAGGGCTCCGTCTGTGCCTTTCTCAGTAAAATCTACGCCTCGGCCGGCTTTAAGGTAGGCACCTTAACCAGCCCTCATTTATTGCGGTTTAACGAACGCATTGCCCTCAATGCCGAGCCCGTCAGCGATGAAGAGATCGTCATCAGCCTAGAGCGCATTGAGGCCGCACGTGGCGACGTGTCTTTAACCTATTTTGAAATGAATGCACTGGCCGCCGTCGACGTGTTTGACCGCCATGACGTGGACGTGATGGTGTTGGAAGTGGGCCTAGGCGGGCGTTTGGACGCGGTCAACGTGTTTGACGCCGACTGCGCCGTGGTCACCAGCGTAGACCTCGACCACCAGGCCTATTTGGGCGACACCATAGAGGCCGTGGCCTTTGAGAAAGCCGGTATTTTCCGGGCCGGTAAGCCGGCCGTGTGTGGCCAAAACCCGGTGCCTGAGTCTTTGGCCCAGCATGCGGCGAGCCTGGGCGTGCCGCTGTCGGTGTATCGACAAGATTTTGGCTACACCACCATGGACCAGCAGTGGCGGTTTACCATGGGCGCACGCAACCGTCATGCCTTGCCGATGCCGGCGCTGCGCGGGCAATATCAGTTGGCCAACGCCAGCTGTGCCTTGGCCGCGATCGAACTGATGCACCCTCAGCTGCCGATAGACATCGGCGCCATCAAGCGGGGCCTGGTTGAGGTCACCAATCCGGGCCGCTTCCAAGTATTGCCGGGCCGGCCAACGGTGGTGTTGGATGTGGGCCATAACCCGCATGCCGCGCGTGCCTTGGTGGCCAGCCTGCGGCAGCTGCCGTTTGCGCAAAAGCGCATTGCCGTGTTTGCCATGCTGGCAGACAAGGACATCGACGGCGTGATTGAACTATGTAAAGATGAATTTGACGAATGGTATGTGGCCTCGCTGACCGACATGCCTCGTGGGGCCAGCGCAGAGGCTTTGGTGGCCAAACTGAACCAGCATGGCATCCACGAACTCAAAACCTTTGCCAACGTCACCGAAGCTTATCAAGCTGCTTTATTAAACGTCACTGAAAATGATAGAATCACGGTGTTTGGTTCATTTTTTACGGTGGCACACGTTTTATCAATTAAAGGTTGAGCTCATATGGCTAAGAACAATGCGACGCAAGAATACGAAGCACTCAAACGCAAAAACCGTCGCCGCCTGATTGGCGCTTCGGTCATGGTGGTGGTGGCCGGCGTGATTTTTTGGCGGGTATTGGCCAGTGCGCCAGAGCCTGGCGTCAGCACCGAAATCATTGCGATCCAAACCCCTGCCGATCCTGCGACGGACACGACGCCGCCCGCACCCATGGTGGATGACGACGTTTTGCTCGACGATGAGGGCGCTGCTGTGCCCTTGGAGGACGCCGGTGCCTTAGGTGAAGCCTTGCCGACGGCCGAGGGCGACACCGGCGGAGGTCAGGTGATTGAACGGCCGTTGCCGCTTGATGAGCAACAAACGGCCGTGCCCACGCAGCCGATCGCCCCTACGCCTGCCGTGGTGACGCCGCCAGCCGTCACGCCGGTTGCCCCCGTTGCGCCAGCGACCAAGCCGACGCCTAAGCCGGTTGAGCAGGTTAAGCCCACGCCTAAGCCTGTGCCTAAACCGGTGGTGAAGCCGGTAGAGAAACCCAAGCCTAAGCCGGTTGAACAGCCTAAGCCAGCCGTGCCGGCCAAGCCAGCTAAGCCAGCTAAGCCAAGCCCACAAGACATTTTGGATGGCAAAGTGGACTTTGGTGAGGTGAATATGGCGGTGCAGGTGGTGGCTTTGTCTGATGCCGCGCGCGCCAATGAGGTCAAGCAGCGCCTGAGTGCGGCGGGTTTGCCAGCCTATGTCAGCAGCGGCGGCAACAATATTTCGCGCGTGCGCCTGGGCCCGTTTAAAAGCCGTGCC
>JAGNPU010000279.1 GCA_017989485.1 Neisseriaceae bacterium | reverse complement strand
GCACAATCACAATTATTGTTGACATTATTTTGTCGACGATCAAGGTCTTCTATTGATTAGTTATATTATTCTAGGATAAAATTTAAAAGACATTATTTATTGTCTATTAAATCAATAACTCGGGTGACCCCTGAAAGGCTTATCCATGAACACTGCGGCAACGCTTCCCAGACGTAATTTAAACGGATTATGGTTAATTATTGCTTTTGCTTTATTAATCGGCATTCTCATCCTTCCTACCCCCGCAGATTTACCCGTTGCCGGCCAAAGAGCCCTGGCGATTTTGGCCTTTGCCATCGTGCTCTGGGTCACCGAAGCCGTCACCTACACCGTCAGTGCCTTCATGATTATTGGCCTCATCGCCATCTTGCTGGGCCTGGCCCCGCCCGCCACCGGCCCCCAAATCCCGATTGGCAGCAGCGGCGCCTTAAAGCTGGCTTTAAGCGGCTTTAGCTCACCCGCCGTGGCCTTGGTCGGTGCCGCCCTATTCCTCGCCGCCGCCATGCAGGCCACCAACTTCCACAAGCGCCTGGCCTTATGGATTTTGTCCCGGGTCGGCGTCAAAACCAATAACATCGTCATCGGCGCCATTCTGGTCAGCATCGTGTTGGCGCTGTTTGTGCCCAGCGCCACGGCCAGGGCCGGCTCGGTCGTGCCCATCTTATTGGGCATGGTGGCCGCTTTTGGCTTGGCCAACAACAGCCGCCTGTCGGCACTGCTGGTGATTACCGCCGTTCAGGCCGTGTCGATTTGGAACGTGGGGATTAAAACCGCGGCCGCCCAAAACATGGTGGCGGTGGAGTTTATGGACAAAGCCTTTGGCTACAGCATTTCCTGGGGCCAGTGGCTGCTGTATGCCGGTCCTTGGGCCGTCATCATGTCGGTGATTTTGTATTTTGTGATGATTAACCTCATCAAACCCGAAACCAGTGAGATTACCGGCGGCCAAGAATTGGTCCGCCAACAGCTGGCCGACCTAGGCCCAATCAGTGGCCCGGAAAAACGCCTGATTGCCTATTCCGCCGCCCTGCTGTTTTTTTGGTCAACCGAAAACATCTTCCACTCATTTGACAACTCAACCGTGACCCTCATCGTCGTGGCCATGCTGTTAACGCCTAAGATTGGCGTCTTTGATTGGGCCACCGTGGAAAACAAAATCCCCTGGGGCACCCTCATCGTCTTCGCCGTCGGCGTCTCCTTGGGCACGGTGCTGTTGCAAACACAAGGCGCGTCCTGGTTCTCTGGCAAGGTTTTTGGCGCCATGGGCCTGGCAGACATGCCTTTATTAAGCATCATCGCCATTCTGGCCGCGTTTAATATTTTGATCCACTTGGGCTTTGCCAGCGCCACCAGCCTGGCTTCGGCATTAATCCCCATTGTGATTGCCCTGGTGTCCACCCTAAACACCCCGGTCAACCAGCCTGGCTTTGTGCTGATCCAACAGTTTGTGATCAGTTTTGGCTTCTTATTGCCGGTCAGCGCGCCTCAAAATATGTTGGCCTACGGCACCGGTGCCTTTTCCGTCAAAGATTTTCTGAAGTCAGGCATCCCCCTGACCATTGCGGGCTATTTACTGATCTTGCTGTTCAGTGCCACCTACTGGCCTTGGATTGGCCTGTTGTAACACCGGCCAGAGGCACGGGGTTAATCCCGTGCCTCATGCAAGCACAGCAACACCCACGCTGAAACACGGTTATTTGACATGAGCACACTAGGACCATCCCTATGGACACACTGGCAATCATCTACAAAACCATCACCAATCAGGCCATTATTGGGGCCATTTTTTCCACCATCGCCATTATTTACCTAGGCTATTTTTTCCGTAAGACAGGGGTATTTAACAATCAAGTCGCCAAAATCCTCTCTATGGTGGTGCTCACCGCCGCCCTACCGGCACTGGCCTTCACGTCGTTTATGCAGGACAACGACCCACAAAAAATGGCCGATGGCTTTACCCTCTTGCTGCTGGGCTTTGTCATTTACATCTTGTTAATCCTCACCAGCAAATGGTTTTATTTTAAATACGTGGGTGATGAAAAAGTGGCCTTGCACAACTTAAGCATCTTCGGCTCCACCACTTTTTTCAGCACCCCCATCATCAGCACCGTCTTAGGCCCAACCGGGGTGATGCTCAGCTCCATTTTCAACATCAGCTACCGCGTGTTCCTGTACTCCTACGGCTACATCCAAATGAGCGGGATGAAAATGGGCTTGAAAAACATCAAGGAAATGGTGTGTAACCCCATCATCATCGCCACCTTCCTCGGCCTCTTTATTTGGGCCGGCCAGGCCTATTTGCCCCAAATCACCATCATGACCAACAACGGCGTGCCGCAGCATTACGCCATTTTGCGCATAGACCACAGCGCGCCGTGGCTGTTTCAGGCCATGAAGTATCTGGCCAATCTTGCGTCGCCACTGGCCTGGTTGTCGATCGGCGCCACTCTGGGCCAAATCAACATCAAGACCGCGGCCAACGACAAAACCGTTTGGTATTACAGCGTCATCAAGGTCGCCCTGATTCCGGCCATGACCTTAAGTGCCTTGCTGTTGTGCAACCACCTCGGCTTGCTCAACCTCAGCTATGACGTGATCGCCGTCATCGGCCTGATGATGATGGCCCCCGCCGCCACCGTCATCACCACCTATGCCATCAGCTTCGATCGTCAGGCCCTGTTGGCCTCAAACAGCTCGTTGATTTCCACCATAGTGGCGGTCGTGTTTATCCCCATTTGGATCATCGTGCTCGAAATCATTCAGCAATTCTTTTTTTAATAGGTGATAACGTATGTTTAAATTAATCTGCTATGGCGTTAGACCCAATGAGGTTGAGTATTTTAATAAATTGAATAAGTTTGGCTATGCGCTGACCTTAATTCCCGACCTATTACGCCACGACAACGTCGACACCGCCGCAGGCCATGATGCCGTATTGCTGCGCGGCAACTCTGTGGCCGACCAACAAAACTTAGACATCATTCACGGCTACGGCATTAAGTATGTCTTCACCCGCACCACCGGCTTTAACCACATCGACGTCGACCATGCCCGTTCCCTAGGCATACGCATGGCCAGAGTGCCGGCCTACTCACCCACGGCGATTGCTGAGCTGGCGGTGACGCTGGCCATGATGTTGTTGCGTAAAACGGCGTACATGACCATGAAATCGGCCTATCGTGACTTCGTCATCGACGATGAAATGTTTACCCGTGAAGTCCATAACTGCACCGTCGGCGTCATAGGCCTAGGCAAAATCGGCATCACCGAAGCGCGCCTGTTTCGCGGCCTCGGCGCCCGCGTGGTGGGCCATGACATTTTTGAATCCGAAAAAGCCAAAGAGTGGGTTGAGTTCATGAGCCTGGATGACCTTCTGGCCTGTAGCGACATCGTCAGCCTGCACGTGCCTTATATTCCTGGCCAAAATGACCAGTTCGTCAACGATGCCTTCATTGCCAAAATGAAAAAAGACGCCATTTTGATCAACACCGCCCGCGGCGAAATCCAAGACAATAAAGCCATTCTGGCGGCCTTAGAGCGCA
>JAGNPU010000278.1 GCA_017989485.1 Neisseriaceae bacterium | reverse complement strand
AAACAGGGCGGGCCGCAGCTGATTGTTTACCACCGTGCCCACGCTGCGCCACACCATTTTTCGAAAAGGAATGGTGGCCGTCATGGTGATTTCGTATTGGTCTTTTTGCCGCTGTAGCGTCATGGTGGCGGGAAACAGGCCCATATAGCGTAAGGTAGCCGACCGTTTGGGAAACAGCGTTAAGGTTGGCTGGGCCGAGGCTTCTGCCGGAGGGGGGGCGAAGGCGGCGTCTTCAATGACCTCTGTCCAAGGCGTGTTGGCCAAAGCGGGGATGGGCAGCGCCAAGGTGCAGCCGAGGAGGCCGAGTAAAAACAGGTGGGGCTGGCGTGGCGGCAGGAACATGATGGGGGCTCTATGGTGGGTGGCGGAAGGGCGCTGCATGAGCAGCCTATATGAGACATCAGACCACGCATTGCTTGAATTTGTTTCATCATTATGACTGATTTAATCCATTATTCATTTGGTGCGTCATGGTGTAAGGTAGGACGCAATCACATTAATCATAACAGGATTGACCATGACCACAACCACACAATTCATTCCGGTTCGGCGCGCGGTACTGGGCGAAGGCTTGAGCATCGATCGGGCCTTGCCCAGCCGCCAGCAGCGGACCATTGGCGCCTGGTGTTTCTTAGACCACTTAGGGCCGGTACGGGTGCACAATGGACAAGGCGGCATCGACGTGGGCCCACATCCCCACATCGGCCTGCAAACCTTTACCTGGATGATCCAAGGCCATATTTGGCATCAGGATAGTTTGGGCTTTAAACAGCTGATTGCGCCCAAACAGATTAACCTCATGACCTCGGGTGCCGGCATCGTCCACACCGAGGAAACGCCGACGGATGCCGCAGACGAATGGCTGCATTCGGTACAGCTGTGGATTGCTTTGCCAGAAGGGCATAAAGACATGGCGCCTGACTTTGTGCATTACCCTAGCTTGCCGCAGTTTCATCATCAGGGTGCTGACGTCGTGGTCTTGGTGGGGGCTTTATTGGGCCATGCTTCGCCGGTGTCGGTGCATTCGCCACTGCTGGCGGTAGAGCTGTACGCCGAGGCGGCCACGACGGTGACCTTGCCCTTACAGCCTGAGTTTGAATATGGGGTATTGGTGTTGACGGGCGTGGCCGACGTGAACGAGCACGCGGGATTAGACAAACAGACCCTGCTGTATTTGCCCTTAGGCGGTGAGGCGATGACGGTGGCCTTGGGGGCGGGCACGCGGGTGTTTGTGGTGGCGGGTGCGCCTTTGGCCGAGCCGCCCTTGCTGTGGTGGAACTTTGTGGCCGACGACCATGAAGCCGTGGCTCAGGCGCGGGCAGATTGGGCGCAAGGGGCGCCGCGTTTCGGTTCGGTTGATGGTTATGATGGCCCCCGCATGACGGCCCCTGAGTTAGTGGGGCGAATTAAGCGGGCTTAGTTTGATCGGCACCAAAAACCGCGCCCTTGGGCGCGGTTTTTGATGGTTTAGAATGTTTCTTGAACGATGCGATTGCGTCGCACAAAGAAGTAGAACAGGCCTAACATAATGAACCAGAGGGGGGTAAAGGTCAGCGCTTCTAGGGTGTCTTTCTCTAGGGTGAGCAAGTACAGCACGATGGCAAAAAAGGCCAAGACCACCCAACACATCACCACGCCACCGGGCATTTTGTAAATAGACTGGTCGTGCAGGTCACGACGCTGTTTGCGATACACCATGTAAGAAATCAAAATGATGGACCAAACAAAAATAAACAAAATGGCCGAAATCGTGGTCACCACGGTAAAGGCCCCCATAATGCTTGGGATTAAGGACAGAATGCCGTAGGCAATGGCGATGCAAATGCAGGAGAAAATCAAGCCGTTGGCCGGAACGTGCAGGCTAGAAAGCTTGGCAAACAGGGCCGGCGCTGCTTTTTTCTCGGCCAGACCATACATCATCCGGCTGGTTGAAAACACGCCGCTGTTGGCGGAAGACGCGGCAGAGGTCAAGACCACAAAATTCACCAAGCTGGCGGCAAAAGGAATGCCGATCAATACGAACATCTCAACAAAGGGGCTGCGGTCTGCGGCCACCTGGCTCCACGGCGTCACCGACATGATCACAATCAGCGACAGCACGTAGAAGAAAATGATGCGGATGGGGATGGAGTTAATCGCCTTAGGCAGGGTTTTCATCGGGTTTTTGGTCTCTGCCGCAGTAGTGCCCACCAGCTCAATGCCAACAAAGGCAAAAATCGCAATTTGGAAACCGGCGAAAAAGCCTATGGCGCCGTGAGGGAACATATTGCCATCGTTCCAGATATGGCCTAGAGACGCCACGGTGCCCGATGGCGATTGGAAGCCGCTCAAAACCATGTATAAGCCGGTCACAATCAAGGCCACAATGGCCACGATTTTAATCAGGGCAAACCAAAACTCCATCTCGCCAAACAGCTTGACCGCGACCAGGTTTAACGCCAAGAACGACACCACGCAGAGCAATACGGGGATCCACGGATTGAGTTCCGGCCACCAAAAGTGGGCATAGCCCGCAATCGCAATCACGTCAGCCACCCCTGTGACCACCCAGCATAGCCAATAGGTCCAGCCGGTAAAGTAGCCGGCCCACGGGCCTAAAAGGTCAGATGAAAAATCGATGAAGGATTTGTATTTTAGATTGGACAGCAGCAGCTCACCCATGGCACGCATCACAAAAAACAGCATAAACCCAATGATGGCGTACACAAAAATAATGGATGGTCCGGCAAGGCTAATGGTTTTGCCTGAGCCCATGAAGAGGCCCGTGCCGATGGCACCGCCGATGGCAATGAGCTGTACGTGACGGTTATCAAGACCCCGTTTAAGGTCGTCATCGTCGTGGGGGATTTCTGTAGACATTTTTTTCTCCTGTGAAGCCATTTTGTCTTGGCTAAGTCACCCTGCTGGTGAAGTTGGTTTTTGTTGGATTATTTATAGGCAGGTGTTGGCTAGCATAGAGAGAAATAATTTACCCTACAACAAATTTTTAATAAAACTAGGTTATTTTTAAGTTTGTATGTTTTAAGTGTTTAATATAAATCAAATTTTTATACAACACCGGATATTGTAGCCGCGTTTTGGGATGAGGTGCCCTAGCGGCCCTGGCACAGGGGCCGGCAAAGAGGGGGCACCGAGCCCTGATTTAAATCAACCAAGGTTGATTTATGTTAAACTTTAAATTCAAAGTGTCTGTTTCTTGCGGGTATCCAGCAGGCCTTGTTGATTTATGTCTGAGCCCGACTGAGGTTGCGTAAGCAGCCTCTTACTTCTTTTTTCTAGACTTAAATTGACAAACAGGACGAACCGATATGATGATGCGTTTATCTAAAGCGTTGATGGTGTGTGCCATCGCGCTATTTTCTACCCTAGTGGCCTTTGGCAACATTACTGACTACAGCACGAACTTTGCCTTTGTGCACCATGTGTCCGCCATGGACACCATTTTCCCTGGTGCCAGCATTACCTATCGCGCCATCAACAATGACCTTATTCAAAATATCGGCTATATCGGTATTATTGGTTTGGAAACCGTAACCGCCCTATTGTGT
>JAGNPU010000277.1 GCA_017989485.1 Neisseriaceae bacterium | reverse complement strand
TGACGATGTCGCTGGCGTTGACGACCAATTCTTGCGCGCTGGCCAACAGCCCCGTATTGGTCAGGCCTTTGGTCTGTATCTGTTGATCACGCTGTGACGACACCGTGCCGCTGTTGTGCACCGACTCGGCGCGGATGGTCACGTCGTCGCCTGCGCCATTGCTGTTGATCACCCCGCTGTTAATGAGCTGGCCATCGGCGCTGAGGCTAACGCCACCGGCGTTGGCAAACAGCTGCCCTTGGTGCTGGATGCCGCGGCCTTGGTCGGTGCTGACCAAGGTAATCTTGCCGGCGTACATGCCGCCAAGGGCACCGGTATCTATGGCGAAGGCGGGCGCACCGGCGGCAACGCTTTGTTTGCTGAGGGCGTCGTTTTGGTCTAAGTCATAATGGCCGGTCACCACGTTTAACGCTTGGGCCCACACGCCGCCATCGACGTTGGCTGCCGCCGCCAAAATACGGGTGTAATCGGTGCTGCGGGCGTCCAGCCCGTCACCGCTGACGTTGACCTGGCCGCCTCTGACCTGATAGCCGGCCACCAGGCCGTCTTTGATCAGGGGGTTGCCCGTGGTCAAGGTGGCGTTGCGGGTGTTGATGAAGCCGCCGCCGTTGATGTTAATCCCGGCCGAGTTGGCAAAAATCACGTCGGCCTTTTGTCCGGCCACTTCAATATAGCCATTCAGATGACTGGGGTTGCGGCTGTTGACCTGGTTGACGATGACCTTGGCCGAGCCCGTGGCCAACCAGGGGTTGCCCTGCACCATGCCGCCCAGCTGGGTTTGGGTGTTTTTACGGCTGTTGTTGAGGATGGCCCCCTTTTTATCCACGTCGAACTGCTGATAGTGGTTAACCGACACGCCGCCCTTAGTCGGCGTTTGGATGTTGACCTGCGGCGTGCCGTTGGCCGAAGGCAACACCGTGGGCCGTTGGTTTTTGGCCGCATTCGGATCGGCCACGATGCGGGCGTCGGCACTGTTGGGGTGAACCAAAAAGGCGCTGCCCAACAGCAACATCAAGGAAAACGACACCAATCGCAACCGTTGCGCGCCCAGGGTGGCGGCCAGCGCCATGCTGGTGGCCTCTGCCACAAAACCCGCGGCGCTGTCTGCCGTGCTTTTGCCGTCGCGCGTGGTGTTTTCTGCCACCACCACCATTTGGCCGCGTTTTTTATTAAAAATGATTTTATAGAGTGTTTTGTTCATGGTGTGCTTCTTTATCCTGGGTTCTTAAACGAATGCGCTGCGGTGTCGTGGGGCCAGCCGACTCAAAATGAGTACGACAGGTTAAACCCATAGGCAATGTTGGCGGTTTGGAAATACTGCGGTTTCTTGATCGCCTTGCCCGCAAACAGGTCGTAATACAGGTTGCCAAAACCGCCAAACTGGCCTTTTAGGCCAAACACGCCGCCAATGAGGTTTTGCCCAAGCAAATACCCTGCCGAGGGGCCAGACACGTGGCCCATGTCGGCGCCCAGATAAACCTGATGGCTGCCGGCGTAGGCCCACGTCAAGGTGTTTTGCCAGGTCCAGCCGCGTTCGGCCATCAGCGTCATTTCGCCGTCAAAGCCGCGCACGCTGTAGCGCCCGCCGATGGCCATCATGTCCTGGCTGAGCAAGGGGGTTTTGTTAAACTGGGCGCGAATGGCGGTGTCGTAGCTGAGGGTTTGCTGGCCCAGCTGAAAAGGCACCATCAACGCCACGTCAGCGGTGATGACCTTCATCCGCGAGGTGCCTTCGTCAAACAGCTCTTCCGCTACCCGCTCGGCTTCTTTGCCCCCGGTGCCACGCTTGTAGCTCAGGCCTAAATCTAAGGTATTGCTGCCCAAATAGGCCCTATGGTTTAAGGCCGCCGTCCAACCGGCAATGCGCTTACGCTGGACGTCCATTTCGGCGTCGTCGATAAAGCTGTTCGAGGTGCGCAACCAGCCCTTAACCGTGGCCGTGGTTTTGTGTTTGGCATTGCGAAACAGAAGGCGGGTAAGCGTTAAGTCGGTGTTTTCACTGGTGCCGCTGTACTGATAGTTGGTGTGCTGCCCGGCAATCGCTTGATGGTAGTTATAGCGGTTGGCATTAAAGGCAAACAGCCAGTTGTCGTAAGGCACTGAGTAATGAAATGCGTAGCCGTGGGTGCCGCTACCGTCCTGATGCCCTTGCTCGTCTTCGGCCTTGCCCGCATAACCCAAGCTTTGGTTGTAGCTGGCGTAGAACAGGTCGCTGAGGCCTAAGGGGTTGTCGATGGAGACGGTGACGCTGCCCTGATATTTGCCGGTGGCTTTACTGCCGGAATCATCCACGCTGAAGTTCAGCCGATACGGCACGGTGCGCTGGGCCCAGCTCACCACCACGTCGCTTTCATTGGGCGCTTCTGTCGGCACAATTTGAATGTCGGCTTCCGCCGTGGGCACGCGCTTGAGGTTTTCTAGGCCCTGCTCTAAGGCATGCAGGTTCAAAATGTCGCCATTGTTCAGCGGAAAAGCATTGTGCGAGGCCTTGATGCGACCCACGTGGGTGACGTCTTCGTTGGCGTCGTCAAACCGTATGGCGCCGATGCGGCCGGGAAACACGGTTAACTGTAAGACGCCGTTATTGAGGTCTTGCGGACCAGCCAACACCCTGGTGGTGGTGTAGCCGGCCTGAATGATGTGGTTTTGAATCAGCGTCATCAGCTGATTCACGCCTTGGGCCCCTAGGCACTGGCCTGGCTTAAAGCTGGTTTTTAACAGCACCGACTTGAGGGCAAACTGAAAGCGGCTGGCCGCGTCACCTTCGAGGCGAACCTCGTTCACGGGGAAGCACGGCGATTCGTTCTGTGGCAACACGTAAGACGTCGCGGCAGGCTGAACCACTTCTTCAGGATTGAGCCGCACATCGCGGCTGGGCTGGATGAGTTCTTGCAGCTGCTGCTGGCGGTCTCGGGCCCGTTGCTCTTCTTGTGCCTTATTGATGGCTTGCGGGCTAGGCGCTGCCATGGGCGCTGGGGTTTGCGCCACCGCCAAGGTGGGCCAAGCGGCAAAGCAACTGACCATAATGGCCGTGTACGGGTGCAGGGTGAATTTAGACATAAGGTATACTATTGACATGATTGGTCGTCAGTATACGGGAAAAATATACCATGACGATTATGTCAAAAAAATAACAACAATATGCTTATGGCACCCTAAAAGCCATTTTGACGCACTCGCTACATGCACCGCAGCAAAACAGGTAAATATTTGTATCTTTACTACAATTAATTGTAAAAACTACGTCTTTATTGTAAATATAGTTAAATTACAAAACAATTTGCTATTTAATATTAAATTTATTATTACTAATGGCATAAAACCCATGACAAACAAGCAATTGATTTTAAAGAAATTATTTCCTTAGCCAGTGAATGAAAAAATGTTGCGCCAATGCAACCAAACTACTCAGAAACAACATTCTATCCGTTTTTATTCTATTATTAATCTATAATATTACATATTTACAAATAATAGACTTTACATAGTAATGACCATACCTAATCCTCTGATCTTAACGCGGCACTAGGCCAACAGCACGCTAGGCACCTTTCTGG
>JAGNPU010000022.1 GCA_017989485.1 Neisseriaceae bacterium | reverse complement strand
CGGCCCGCCAGCAAATCAGCGTGGGCACCTACGATGCTGCGGCCTTATTGCCCTATGTGCTGACCACGGCCCTATGGGCCCCTTTAACCTGGTACGAGGGCAAAACCGCCGCCATCAAAACCTATATTGATGCGGTTCAACCGCCGATACTGGTGGCCGGCGACACGCCGAACAGCGATGGCCCCATGCTGTTTGAAGCCGCCGCTGAAGCCCTTGGCGGCATCCGCCTGTTTATTGAACGCAGCTCGGACGCCGTCACTCAATTAAACCATTTACAGGCCTTAAGGGCCGGCACTCAGGAGGCCCTAGGGTTACCCGTCAGCGCCAACCTAGGCTGGCTCATCGTGACCCACGCCGACCTGGCTTAGCACCGCCGCGCCAGGCCTGGCCAAACCCAGACAACATCCGCATCAACCTAAACGCTGTCATCAGACCCTGCTGGCCTAGCCATCACGGCGCCAGCCTAACCTTAAGGAGTGATTATGGAGACCAATCGTGGTGTGGTGTATGAAGGCGCAGGACAGGTCAGCGTCAACGACATCCCCTATCCTAAACTTGTCGATCCGCGCGGGCACATTGCCGAACACGGGGTGATCTTAAAGGTGATTTCCACCAATATTTGTGGTTCTGACCAACACATGGTCAGGGGCCGAACCACAGCCAAAAAAGGCCTGGTATTGGGTCATGAGATCACCGGTGAAATCATAGAAAAAGGCCGTGACGTCCAACACATGAACGTTGGTGACCTGGTGTCGGTGCCGTTTAACGTGGCCTGCGGCCGCTGTCGCTGCTGTAAAGAGCAGGACACCGGCGTGTGCCTGACCGTCAACCCAGCCAGAGCCGGTGGCGCTTATGGCTATGTCGACATGGGGGATTGGACCGGCGGTCAGGCACGTTATGTCATGGTGCCCTATGCCGACTTCAACCTGTTGAGGTTTCCCGACAAGGATCAGGCCATGGCCAAAATCCGCGACCTGACCTGCCTGTCCGATATTTTGCCCACCGGCTTTCATGGCGCGGTGAGTGCGGGCGTCGGCCCTGGCAGCAGCGTCTACGTGGCGGGTGCTGGCCCCGTAGGCTTGGCTGCAGCGGCTTCAGCCCGTCTTTTAGGCGCGGCCGTGGTGGTGATCGGCGACGTCAATCCGCTGCGCCTGATGCACGCCAAAAACCACGGCTTTGAAACCGTCGACGTGTCCTTAGACGCGGATTTAGGGGAACAGCTAAGCGCCATTTTGGGCGAACCTGAAGTCGATTGCGCCATTGACGCCGTCGGCTTTGAGGCGCGCGGCCACGGCCATCAGGGGGCCCGCTCGGAAGCCCCGGCAACGGTCTTAAACGCCTTAATGCAGGTCACCCGCGTGGCCGGCAAAATCGGCATTCCGGGACTGTATGTGACCGATGACCCCGGCGCCGTCGACGCCGCCGCCAAACACGGCAGCCTCAGCATCCGCTTTGGCCTCGGCTGGGCCAAGGCCCACACGCTGCACACGGGCCAAACCCCGGTGATGAAATACAATCGCCAGCTCATGCAGGCCATTTTATGGGACAGAATTCAGATTGCCGACATCGTCGGCGTCGAGGTCATTGGGCTAGAAGACGCGCCCAGAGGCTATAGTGAATTCGACGCCGGTGCCCCTAAAAAATTTGTCATCGACCCCCACTTTAGCTTTAGCCCTGCTTATTAACCTCGTCCCAAACGGCCTTAATGCGTCACGCATTAAGGCCGTTGGCATCACGAGGGAATCAGCCCTGCCGATCCGGTAATGGTGTGTCGGTGTTCAGGGTTGGGCGGCTTACGCTGATCGCGTGGCGAGTGGCCGTAATAATGGCGGTAGGCCTTGGAAAAATGCGAGGACGTCGAGAAACCACAGGCCACCGTCACCTGCATAATCGACAGGCTGGTTTGCGACAGTAGCTCTTTGGCCCGACGCAACCGCAGGCGCAGATAATACTGCGCCGGCGACACCTCACAATAGCGATTAAACAGGCGTTCCATTTGCCGCAGTGAAATCGACACCAGGCTGGCAATTTCGCTTAAGGTCAGCACCTCATCCAAATTGGCCTGCATCAGCTCGATGGCGTTGATGACGTGCTCGTAGCCGGGGCCGGCATGATCTGGCCTGGGCACGCTTTGCACCGCTTCGCTGGTCCGTATGCGCTCCATCACAAACTGTTCTGAAATCGCAATCGCCAACAGCCGCCCCCACTTGCGCTTGACCAAGTGCAGCATCATGTCGAGCGAAGCGGTGCCCCCTGAGGCGGTATAACGGTCTCGGTCTATGACGTAAATGCTGTCGGTAAACACCACCCGAGGAAAGGCCTCAATCGCGGCCGACAGGCTTTCCCAATGCGCCGCACAGCGATAACCATCCATTAAACCCGCCAGCGCCAAAGCCACCGACCCGGTACACATGCCCCCTAAGGGGATGCCCTTGCCCGCCAAGACCCGGAGCAAGACTTTGACCGACAGCGTGGTGGCGGCATTGATGTTGACCCCCCCACACACAAACACGATGTCACAGTCAAACAGCCCGTCCTCATCCATTTGGTCTACGGCCAAACCATTGCTGGCCAACACCGCCTCATCGCCATCCACGTGGGCCACGTGCCAGCGGTACAACGCCTGCTGTGACAGATAATTGCCCATGCGCAATACCTCTATCGCATTGGCAAAGGAAATCATTGAAAAACCATTTAACAACAAAAACCCAATCTTGACCGTTTCTGGCCGCGTCTGAGCTTCATAAGTATTGATTTTGACCATGGCGTTCTCCTCATGGCCCAGGTTTATGATTATGATTGCCAAACGTTCCTGGACCTTGCTACTTAATGACCACACAAACCTCACTATCTCTCTATCACCACATGACTTAAGGGCCGGCTACAGCAGGGCAGTATCCAGCCCGCGTTAATATCCCGTTGGCGTATGCCTCCATTATGCTGCATGTCGACCTGCCCCGACAATAGCTTCACCTTGCAGGTGCCGCACATGCCGTTGGCACAAGAAAAAGGCCAGCGCAGTCCTGCGCGCTTGGCCGCCTGCAAGAGGGTTTCCGAAGGCAGACAGGTAAACTCACGGCCGCTTTGCAGCTGTGCCACCCACCCTGCCTCTTCCTCTGCCTTTGCTTCTGCTTCGCCCCCAGCGGCCTCTTCGCCTAGGCCAGCCTGTAAGGTGGCAAAGTCAAAGCTTTCTTCCGCATACTGGGCCATGTCGTAATCGGCTGCTTGCAACATCGCCCGCACCGCCGTCATAAACGGCGGTGGGCCACAGGTATAGGTTTGCCGCGTTTTAAAATCAGGCACCAGGGCCTGCAGCTTACCCAAGTCCAGACGACCGACCACGCCCGGCCAGCCGAGCTGCCCGGTGCGTTCTTCACACACCAGCAACAGCCGCAAAGACGGCATATTGTGGGCCAGCTGGTCCAGTTCGGCGGCAAACACCAGGTCGTCAGGCGTGCGCGCACAGTGCACAAACACCACGTCTGCCTGCTGGGGCAAGTCGTGTAAGGCCCTGGTCATCGACATCAATGGAGTAATGCCGCTGCCGCCAGACACAAACAGATAGGGCGCGATGGGCCGATCAAAACAGCTAAACACCCCGCTCGGCCCTAAGGCCTGTAAGGTCACCCCTGGCAGCAAATGCTCATGCAGCCAATGAGACACCACGCCACCGGGCACCCGCTTGACCGTAATCGACACCGTGTCGGGCCGGGTTGGGCTAGAAGACCAGGTGTAACAGCGGTTGACCATGACCCCGTCAATGCGAAACTCAAACAGGCCAAACTGACCCGGTAAATAATGAAAGCGGCGGCGACCGCCGTCTGCCCCTAGGCCGGCGAACACAAAGGTTTTCACGTCGTGGGTTTCCACCCTCACCTGTACACACCGTAGGCAATCATCGGCCTCGGCCGACCAATAAGGCGTGTCGGCCGGCAACGGCCCCCATAATAAGCTCGGCTCAGGACTCATGGCACCGCCCTCCTTGCACGCTCGGGCCCGCCCTCATTAGGCCAGCCCCTGCTGCATGCGCGCCACATACCACACGCAAAACTTTTCCACCAAGGCTTCGGTATAGGGCGAATAAGGCCCTGGCTGATACTCAGGCTGATTGATGCCAAGCTGGCTGTTTTCCACCAGGCGCCGGTCCTGATCATTCGTGGCCCGCCACACCGCGGTAAGATGGTCAACGTCGTAATCCACGCCCTCGACGGCGTCTTGATGCACGCACCAAATGGTGCGCACCAGCGTTTGTTCGGCGCTGATGGGCAACACCATAAAGCTGACCACGTGGTCGCTCATAAAATGGTGCCAGGAATTAGGCTGGGTCCAAAAAGACAGCCCGCCCAAAGCCGGCTCGGACAGCCCGCCCAATAGTTTTTTACTGGCTACCTTGGTGTCTAGGGTTTCGGACTGGCCGCTGCCGTCTAAGGGCAGCCGCACCAAGCGAAACCCGCTGACGCGGCTAGACAGCTCTTCCATTTCGGCCGACGGCAGGCCCATTTCGGCCCACTTTTGCTGCGACTCGGCCATGATGTGATAAAACTGCTCTATGCCCTCTTTATTGAGGGGATTGGGCTGATAGCCAAAACCATATTCATATAAGGAGACCGTGAGCTCGGGATGATTGCCGACGCAGTGGTAGCATTCCCGATTGTTTTCCATGGTCAACTTCCAGTTGCCGGCTTCGACAATGTCAATTTGCGCCGCCACCTTGGCATTTTTTAAGTCGTGCGGCAGCACATACGGCACGCTGTGCGCCATCACCTCCTCAAAATCATCCGGCGCCTCCTCGGCCATACAGATGAAAATCAGGCCCGCCAGGCTGCGCACGTGCACCGGCTTCAGGCCGTGCTGATCGCGCTGAAAGTCTGCGCCCATGTGTTCGGCCGCAATCAGCTCGCCGCTGAGGTTGTACGTCCACTGATGGTAGGGGCAAATCAAATTGCCCACGCTGCCTTGCTGCTGTTGGCACAGGCGCGAGCCACGATGTCGGCAAACGTTAAAAAAAGCCTTTAACCCCTCATCGTCGTCCCGTATCACCACCACTGAACGGGGGCCGAAGTCGACGGTAAAATAATCACCCGGCTCCGGCAACTGCGGCTCCACCCCAACAAACACCCAGTGTTTGCCGAAAATATGGGCCAAGTCGGCGGCAAACACGGCCTCATGGTTGTAAAACGAAGGCGCCAGGCTATGGCCTTCTTTTCTGGCCGCCAACAGCGCGGCCACGTCAATTTGGTCAGTCACTCTCATGGTTAGGTCCCCTTTGCAGATGAGTCAATACGCCCTGTGCCTTTAAATAGGCCATGATTTGTTGGGCTTTTTCTTGCGCCGTCCCCGTGTCGATCACCACGGTCATGCCACTGCTGTCGCCCCCTATCGCCGCCAATAGCCGTTGATGCCCGCTTAGCTGCCGCTGCGGCCGCAACGGCTGCAGCCTGAGTTTAAACGGCACCTCAGACTGCTCGGCCACGCCGTCTACTGCGTCTTCCCCTTTCTTGTCCACCGCCTGCTGCTGGGCGCGATAGGCGGCATAAGCCACGTTCACCTTTAGGCCGGGCGACATCACCAACACCACGGCCTCGGCCACCCGCAGCCGGCGACGAGCGCCCTGGGCCAAGGCCTGGGTCACCAGCAGGCCGTCGGCCTCGGCCACCACCGCCACCACGTTGTCAATCAACCGCCGCTGCTGCGCCGCCGCCAGCCGATAGGGCAAAAGCCCATCCAGGCCACGCGGATTGACGCAGCCATCCAGCCGCGCAGACAGCACCAGCACATCACACTCGGCCACCAGCTGGCCTATATTGGCCAGCCACGCCTCGTCCTGCGCCTCGTCAGGCACCCGCCGAATGGCGTCTATGCCCTGGGCGTAAAACGTCCGCTGACACTCGGCCGGCATAGGCCCCACGCCCAAGACATGGAGCTGGCCCGCCGCCGGCAACCAGGCCTGAGTCACCGCCAGGGCCTGCCGATCGGGCTCATGCGCGCCCAACCGATGGGTCACGGGATGTTCCGCCGCACTGACCAAGACCGCCACCGTGAGTGACTGTGGTTTAATCTGCGCCATGATCAGGCTCCTGTGGTTGGGCCAGCAACAGCAAGGCCTGCATGAGTTCGACCGCATCGTGCACCACCGCCAGGCTGGCCCGCTGCATGATGGGCGCGGCCTCATCGGTGTTGATGGCGATCACATGACGGCAGGCCTTAATGCCCTGTAGGTGTTGCACGGCACCGGAAATGCCGATGGCCACGTACACCTTGGCCACCACGGTCTTGCCCGTGGCCCCAACCTGACGATCGCGCGTAAACAAGCCCTCATCCACCACCACCCTAGACGCGGCGGTCGCCGCCCCCCAGGCCTTGGCCAAGGCATAAAACAGCGGTATGTCGGCCATGCCCTGACCGGCCGCGACAATGAAGTCGGCCTCTTCTAAAGCGACGCTGCTGGCCTCGGCCATGACGATGCCCAAATCCTGGCAGCCCGGCACAGACACTTGCGGCCAAGCCGGTGCCACCTCCCGTTGATTCAGGCCCAGCGTGGGCAAGTCCACCTCGGCGCAGCCGCGCTGTAATAACATGATTTCGGCGTGGGGCCGCAGCCGATCAAACCGGCTGCTCAGGCGCTGGCGCGCGCCGGCCGGGGTTAACTCCACCACCTGCCCCAAGGTCGACAGCCCTTGGGCCACGGCAAAGCGCCGCCCCCAGTCGCCGTCGTGGCCCTCATCGGCCATCAGGGTTAACTGCGGCTGGATGCGCTCATGGCAGCCTTGCAACCACGCCACCGCGGCCTCCGGCTGCCAGGCCTCTGCGTCGTATTGCGGCAGCGACCACGATACGTCGACCCCCATCGCCGCCAAATCATCCTGACACGGGCCCAGCAGCGCCAAGACAATTTGGGTGTCTGCCGCGGCCAACAACACCGCCGCGGCAATCACCTCACGCGCATGGTCACTCAGCAGGCCATCTTGCGCCCGCGTCGCGATGAGATAACGCTGCCGAAACGGCCCGTGGCTGCGTATGGGCTTATGCCCGACGGCGTCCATCGGGCCCGCCGACACCTGCGTCTCGGCCTCACTCAAAACCATACGCGGCAGGCCAGAACCGCCTTGATGTAAGGGGCGACGCGCGGCCACGCGTTTCAAGACATAAGCATTCATAGGCTCACCCCCACCGCCGTGGCCACCAGCTCCGCCACGTCCATCACCTGCGCCACATCGCCGCTGACCCCTTCCAACATCACGGTGCATTGCGGACAGGCCACCGCCACCACGGTGGCGCCGCTGGCGCGAACGTCTTGCATGCGCTGATCGGGAATGCGGGCCTTGCCCGGAATGTCGGTATACGGTGCCCCGCCACCGCCGCCGCAACAGCGGGCGTTCGGGCCGCTGCGGGGCATGGCCTCGACGACGATGCCGATGCCGTTCAAGGCGCTACGCGGGGCGGCAAACTCTTGATTGTAACGGCCTAAGTAACAGGGGTCGTGATAGGTAATGCGCGCGCCTTGCGCCACCAAAGGGTGCTCGCGCTGCAGCGGCGTCAACCGTTCCGCCCGCAACAGCTCGGCCAACAGCTGGGTGTGGTGATATAGGGTAAAGCCGCGACCAAAGTCGGCGTCTAAGTCTGGATATTCGTTTTTCAAACAATGATAAATATGCGGGTCGGCGGTGACGATGCGCCGCACCGACCGTGCCTTAATCGCCGCCATCAGCTGATGCGCCAGCCGCCCAAAGGCCACCTCATCCCCCAAACGGCGGGCCAAATCGCCGCAATCGGTCTCATCCGCCCCCAACACAGCGACCTCTATATTCGCCTGCTGCAAGGTTTTCACCAGCGCCCGCAGCGTGCGCTGGTAGCGCATGTCAAAACCGCCTTCCCCAACCAGCAGCAAGCAATCGGCGGTCTCCCCCTCAGCCAAAAAACGCAGGTTTAAATCCACCCCCCAGTAATGGCGCGTGTGCAGGCCAAAGCCACCTTGGGTGTCGGTTTCCCGCAGGTTGTGCAGGCGCTCTGCGGCCTGCTGTGGCAGAGCGCCTGCCACCATGGTCACGTGACGGCGCACGTCGACGATGGCGTCCACATGCTCCACCATCATCGGACAGGCGTGGACGCAGGCACGGCAGGTGGTACATGACCACACCGTTTCCGGCGCCAGCAGCTGCGGCACCATGGCCTGATCCGGCGCGCCTCGATGCTGGCCTAGTGGCATACCCGGATAAGGGCTGCCGGCAAAGGTGGCATCCGACCCCGCGCGCATGCCCACCACCAGGTCCTGAATGAGTTTTTTAGGGTTGAGCGGCTGGCCGGCGGCAAAGGCCGGACACTCGGCCTCACACTTGCCGCACTGCACGCAGGCATCAAAATTCAGCAGCCGCTGCCAGCCAAACTGAGCCGGCTTGTCTACGCCCCAATCCCCCTGCTCGGTGGCCGCCACCCTCAGCGCCGTCGGCGCCTGCGCCGGCTTTTGGGCCTGATCGGCAAACCGCTCTGGCCGGGGATGAAACGCCAGATTTAACAGGCCCGTCACCGCATGCTTCATCGGCCCACCACTGCCCACGCCTAAGGCCAATTCGGCCATGCCCCACAGCAGCAAAAGCGACACCAGCAAGGCCAATAGAGTGACGCCATCCCAGCCCAATAACGACAGCAAGGACAGGCCTAAGACCCCTAAACCAAACCCTCGTATCGACCAGGGCAGCCGTTGCCATGGCCCTACCGACAGTCGCGCAGGACGAACGGGGGCCCGCCGACGCTGCAGCATCAACCGGCTGCCCCACAACACCAGCGCCGCCGCCAACAGCAGCAGCAGGTCTAGGGCCCACCAGCCCAACCACAGGCCATAATTTAAGGCCACCACCAGCAAGGCCAAAACCGTGCCGCCCGCGGCAAACATATGTGCCTTGGCCATGCTGGGCTCGCGCGCCACCACGTCGTGCACCTCTCGCAAATAACGCTGCGGCGCCCGCGACAGCTGCCGCCAGGGTATGGGCGCGGCTTGGCCACGGGCCCACAAACGGGCCCGCCGCCACAGGCCGACGGCAAACGCCAATACCGCCAGCCAAAACAGGCTGCCCACCACGCTGGCCAAGACGCCTGGCCCAAACCACAAAGGCTGTGTCATGTCGTCATCCCCTTAAAAGTCTTTACACAGGCGCAAAGCGTCGTAAATCGCCGCATGGATGTTGTGCATCGACTGGCAGTCGCCCACCCGAAACAGCACATAATCCTCCTCGGCCAGAGTGGCCGCCAAACACGGCTGCGGCTGATGATCGTATAAGGCGTCTAAATCCAGCTGACCCTGATTGTGGGCGCCGTCTTTCAAGGCCCAATACAGCGCGTCGTTTGGGACGATGCCGTTTTCGATGACCACCTGATCCACCAGCCGCTCTTCTAAGGCCTCGGTGTATTCATTGCGCAGCACCGCCACCAGGTTTGCCCCTTCGCGATACACTTTTTCTAGCCAGAAGTTGGGGGTTTGGATGACCCCCTGGGCGTACAGGCGGCGATAAAAAATCGGAAACGTGGTGCCGCCGGTGGCGTCGGCCACCTTAACGTCAGGCGTGACGATTTCCACCTGCTTGCCGCGGCTGGCAATGAAGTCGGCCACGCCGGCACCCGCGTGGGTGCTGATGCCGTCATAAACCAATACGTTTTGTCGTAAGGCCACTTCGCCGCGCAACACCGCCCAAGAAGACACGCTTAGCCCCCGATCAACGCCCCATTCGGCACGCTCGTGGGTAAACGGTAGGCCACCGGTGGCCAACACCACCACGTCTGGCCGCTGCGCCGCAATCAGCGCCGGGTCCGCCCTCACGCCTAGGCGTCTGTCCACCCCCAGCCGCTTGGTTTCCATGTCCAGCCAGCGCACAATGCCCGCCATTTGCTCACGCTGCGGCGCCTTGGCGGCCAATAGAATTTGCCCCCCAACGGCATCGCCCTGCTCAAACAGCACCACCTCATGCCCGCGCAGCCGGCTCACCCGCGCCGCCTCTAAGCCCGCTGGCCCAGCCCCCACCACCACCACTTTGCGCAGCGGCCCTGTCGTACGGCTCACCAGGTGGGGCATATGCTGTTCGCGGCTGGTGGCGGCATTTTGAATACACAACACGTCTAAGCCGTCGTACTGACGATCAATACAATAATTGGCCCCAACGCACTGGCGGATTTCATCGTCGCGCTCGGCACGGATTTTATGCACCAAATAGGGATCGGCCATATACCCCCTGGTCATGCCCACCAAATCCACCAGGCCATTCGCCAGCAGCCGTTCTGCCTGCTGCGGATCGCGGATGCTTTGCGCGTGCATGACCGGTATCGTCACCACCGCCTTAATCTCCGCTGCCAAATGCACAAACGGCTCCGGCGGCAGCGCCATCGGCGGCATGCAGTTGGCCAAGCTGTTGTGGGTATCCGCGCCAGAGCCCACCACGCTTAGGTAATCAATCAGGCCGGAAGCGCTCATGGCTTGGGCAATGTCCTTGGCCATTTCGTGGTCTATCCCATCGTCGTGAAACTCATCGGCACTCATGCGCAGCCCCACGCAAAAATCGCTGCCCACCTGCGCCCGTATTTCGGCCAAAACCTCTAGACCAAAGCGCAGCCGATTCGCCAATGACCCGCCGTACTCGTCTTGCCGACGATTCACCCGTGGGCTCCAAAACTGATCGATTAAATGCTGATGCGCCGCCGACACCTCAAGCCCGTCCATGCCCGCATCCTGTACCCGCTTGGCGGCCTGACCGAAGTCACGAACAATGCGCCGCATTTCTTCTTTTTCGATGATTTTGGCGTTGCCCCGATGGACCGGCTCGCGTATGCCCGAGGGCGACAGCAAATGCGGCCAATCAAAGCCGTGCCAGGCATTACGACGCCCCATGTGGGTGGCCTGAATCATGATTTTGGCCCCGTGGCGATGCATGGCCTCGGCCAAGCGGCTCAATGGCTCAATGACGGCGTCGGTGCTGAGGTTAATCGACTGCCACCACGCCCACGGACTGTCGCGCGACACGGGGCTAGAGCCGCCACAAATGGCCAAGCCCAAGCCGCCCTTGGCCTTTTCTTCGTAATAACGGATGTAGCGCTGCGTCGGCACGCCGTTTTCGGCATACACTTCGGCGTGGGCGGTGCTGATGATGCGGTTGCGTATGGTGACCTGATTGAGGGTCAGCGGCTCAAACAAATGCGGATAGCGCATGCTGCCCCCTTTTACCTAGGTTTGACGGTGAAGACGCAATGGTCGTGACCCTGCGCCGCGCATTGGCTTTCGGTGCTGCTGGTGCGGTGGCTAAAGCCTAAATCCTGCGCCACCCAGTCCATGGCCCCAGAAAACCAGCCAGAGAATAAATAGCAGCTCAAGTCGGCCACCACCGGCACGCCCGCCACCCCTTGGGCCAAGACAAACACCGAATGGTGAAGGCTGATTTGGGCGTGGCCGCTGGCCACGTCAACAGACAAAAAGGCAAACTGGCCCCAGCCGCGTTGGGACAGCCGTTGCAAATAGTGTTGGTACACGCTTAAACCGCCTAAACCGTAGGTCTGGGCCGCCTGCTGGCACCAAAAATAGGCCGATTGATGCCCTGCCTGATACAGGCTCCCGGCGTAAGCCGCCTTTCCTAAGGCCGCTTCAACGGCAAGGTGATTGTTCACAAAAAAATGGCGAGGGACATAAATCATGGGTAGGCCGTCGCTAGACCAAACGCCCGTGGCCTCGT
>JAGNPU010000276.1 GCA_017989485.1 Neisseriaceae bacterium | reverse complement strand
ATTCAGGCCAAGCTGTCCTCTCCTGATTTTTGGCGCCTACGCATAGGCATAGGTCACCCCGGCGACAAAAACCTAGTGGCCAACTTTGTGTTGAAAAAACCATTGTCGGCAGAGCAAACCTTGATTGATGACGCCATGTGGGCGGCTAAATCGGTGTTTCCAGAAATCATGAACAATCAGTTTGAAGAAGCCATGAGAATTTTACACAGCCACAAGCCTTAGCTTGAGCCGGTTAATAAAAAACACCCCTGAATCGATGATTCAGGGGTGTTTTTATTGGGCGCTGCTTATTCTTGGATGCGGCGTGCGTGCAGGGCATTTTGCAGCAACACCAAGGCCGATGCGATAAAACCACCGACTAGGGCGCTGAGTACCAAGATAATCAGGCCTTTAGGCTTGTCTTTAGACACTTCTAACGTCGGTGCTTGCAAAAAGGTGTAAATCGATCCGTTGATGTTTTCCGGCTCGGTATTACCCAAATAGGTTAGGGCATTTAAATTGCTGTTGTACTGTATGCCTTCTTTGGCCAGCAGTTGGCGTTCACTGATGAGGGTGTCGACTTTGTTTTGCAACAGTCGATTTAAGTAGGTTTGATTAAACGTGGCCAAAGCCGTTTTTAACTTAGCCTGTGCTTCTTCGGCGCTAGAGGCTTGGTGCTTGACGATGTAAAAGGCCTTGCTCGGGTCCTGCTCAAAGCTGGCGACGTCAGTGCCTTTGCCTTTGCCTAGCTTAATGTTCTCGTCTTGAGCGGCGGCGTTGGTGCTGGTGGTCATTAGGTTTAAATAGGTTTTAAGGTTGTTGTCTAACCAAAGGTCAACGTTGATGTCTTTGTCTAGACGTTGTTTGGTGCCGTCCATGGCCACCACGAAATTATAGTATTTTTCCACCGACAGAATTTTGGCGTACAGGCCCAAATCTTTGACTTTGGCAGGAATGACCTTGGCCTCACTGTGCCAAACGGGCGTGGCGGTTTTAACGTAGGCAAAACCGAGCAGGATAAAGACCAGCGTGGTGAGTAGAATAAAGATTTTTTTACGCCATAATACGGCAAACAGTTCAAACAAATCGATTTCATCATCTTGTTGTGGGTGGTGTGGTTGGGTGGTCATGCAAAGCCTTAAACAGTTGTAATGATAGCTGCGGTTAGTCTAACATTAAATACAACTTTATTTAATTTAAAAAGCGTGCAATTATGTAAACTGGAACTTTTTAATGATTCCATGGCCTATAGAGTTGTTCGATTGACACACCCCCAAAGGAACCCCATGCAAAAAATGACCCTTACTGCGCTGGCACTGGCCTTGTGTGCCCAAGTTGCCGTGGCTGCACCCACCACCAAAGACATCACCAAACCTTATCCTAAGGCGCAAAAAGGTGAGGTACAACACGTGATTGAATTGCCTAAAAAAGACAATGAAGACAATTTTAAAGTGGAGTTGCAATTTGGCAAAACGCTTAAAGTAGACTGTAATCGTCACATGATGGGCGGCGAGTTGACCACCAAAACGGCCGAAGGCTGGGGGTATGACTACTATGTGTTAGGCAATGTGGGCGCGGTGGCTTCGACCATGATGGCCTGTCCTAATCAAGAGAAAAAAGATCAGTTTGTGCCCATTGCCCAAGCCAATACCCTGATCCGTTACAACAGCAAGCTGCCCATCGTGGTGTATGCGCCGGCTGATGTTGACGTACAGTATCGTGTTTGGACGGCGCCCGCTAAATACGAAACCGCCAAGTAATTGGCCAGAACGCATCAAAAAAGCCCGCTGCTGCGGGCTTTTTTTGTGGGCCTTATTCCGTGGTACTGGTGGCGTGGAAGGCCGACTGAATATGGGGTGAGGCGCACAGCTTCTTGACCGCTCGGTCTAAGTCTCTGTCCATGACCGAGGTGGCCATTAACATGGCCTCTATGTCTATGGTGTTGGCATTGATGTTGGTGATGTCTAATTCTGACAGGGGCAGTTTTTCAATGCTGAGGATGTTTTTTAACGTCTTAATGGCGTCTTGACGCTTGTCGATGAAGGCACTGATGTGGATGACGTGGGTAAACTCGACGGATTGAGAATCCACCGGCTGACGATTGATGTAATTGACCGCCGGACGCAGCAGGGTATTGGCCGCCAGCACGAACAGCGTGCCCATAAAGGCCTCAATAATCATGCCGGCACCCGCACAGGCACCAATGGCGGCAGAACCCCACAGCGTGGCTGCGGTGTTGATGCCGCGCACGTGGCCTTCTTCGCGCATGATGACGCCCGCGCCTAAAAAACCAACGCCGGACACCACATAGGCGACCACACGGGCAGCCCCTTCGGGCCCCGCAATTTTAAAGGCCATGTCGACAAAAATAGCGGCGCCCAGCGCCACCAGGACGTTGGTGCGTAAGCCGGCGGTGCGCTGGCGAAACTGGCGCTCTAGGCCGATGGCGGTGCCCATGATGAAGGCGGTGAGCAGGCTGATGAGGGTGTCAGCAAAGCTGAGTAAATCAAAGGTGTAAATGGTTTTCATGCGGGGCTTTCTACGGCAAGGGCTAAAACGTGATCAGGGGCGCGATGATGCGCCCCTGATCTTTAGAGCAGGGGCTTAAAGATCCAACATCTGGGTGGCAATGCTAAAGTAAATCAGCACGCCCACGATGTCGGCAATCGAGGTAATCAAAGGGGCGCTGGCCGTGGCTGGGTCAAACTTAAGCTTAGACAAAATAAACGGCAGGGACAGGCCGATGAGGCTGCCCATGATCACGATGGCTATCATGGACAAAGCCACCACAAAGGCAATGGTCATGCCGCCGCGCACAAAGCCCACCAAGGCCACCGCTAAGGCCATGCTGAGGCCTAAGGCGAGGGCAACCAAGATTTCTTTGCTGATCATTTTGCCCCAGTCTTTTAGAATCACCTCACCCGTGGCCAAACCCCTGACCATGAGGGTGGCCGCCTGGGAGCCAGCGTTGCCGCCAGAATCGATCAGCAGGGGTAAGAAAAACACCAACACGACGTAAGACATAATCGTGTCTTCAAAATGGGCAATGCCAGCGCCGGAAAAGACGTTGCCAAACACCAAAACCACCAGCCAAATGACCCGCATGCGATACAGCGTCCACACGTTGGCGGTTTTGACATTGACGTTTTTTAAATGGCTGGCGCCGTGGCTGACGTCTAAGCCCCCTGTGCGAAAGAGGGTTTCACCACTGCTTTGGGCCTGAATGTCCATGGCGTCATCGGCCGTGATAATGCCCAAGATGTGCCCATGATCGTCGACGATGGGCAGCGACAGTAAGTCGTAATGGGCGATGGTTTGAGCCGCCATCACAGGAGTGTCCGTGGCCTTGATGCTCACCACGTTTTGGCGCATCAGCTCACGGATGGGCTTGTGCTCATCGGCCAAAAGGAGGTCGCGTAAAGACATCACGCCCAGAAGTTTTTGATCATTGTCCACCACGTAAATGTAATAAATCGTTTCTTTTTCATTGCCGTATTGCCGCGTTTGGCGTATTGCTTCTTGGGCGGAAATGTCGGCTCTGATGTACAAAAAATCGGTGGTCATGTGGGCGGCCGCACTGTCTTTAGGGTAGGAG
>JAGNPU010000275.1 GCA_017989485.1 Neisseriaceae bacterium | reverse complement strand
GCCGCCACCTTAGCGCCCACGGTGACCTGTGCCAGCGTTAAGGTTTCGGGCGTTTCCTCATCCATCATTTTACTGCGGTCGTAATACAGGCTTTGCAAGGGATAGCTGCCCGGCCGGCGCGTGCGCACCACCACCTCCACCCTGTCGGCGGGCGACAAGAACAGCTCCGTCATCGGCGCCTGTGGCGCCTCAATCAGGCCGCCGTCGGTGCCCAACAAGACAAATTCACAGTTAGGGATGTGCAGGCGCAAATAGCGGGCGGCACAGGCATTCCAAATGCGCACGCGGTGCTCGCCGCTGACGCTGATTTTGGGCGCACGCTGGCCATTAATCAACACAAACTGCCCTTCGCGGCCGTTGAGCCAATCCAATAAGGTGTTGTCCGGCACGCTGCCATCCGCAGCCAAGCGTAGGTCTGAGATTAACCAGTGTTGCTCCGGCAAATGGGCCAAGGGATCGTGTTTCGCCTTCACAATCAAGGTGCCCGCCAGGCCTTTGGCCACCTGCTCCGACACGTGGCCGTGGGGATGGGGGTGATACCAATAGGTGCCCGCACTGCCTTCTGGCAGCGTAAAACGATAGGTTCGAGACTGGCCGGGCAAGACCGGGTCTTGCGGATTGCCGTCTTGATCAGACGGCACCGGCAACCCATGCCAGTGTACCGTGGTGGGCTGACCCAGCTGATTGTCAAAGGTGATCTCAACCGTGTCGCCTTCGGTCACCACGATTTGTGGGCCTGGCACGCTGTCGTTATAAGCCCAGAGCTCTGTGGGCTTGCCGTCCGCCAAGGTCACGGTGACCGGCTTGGCCGTCAGCCGCGCCTGGAAGAGGCCCAGCTTGCGGCTGCGATTGGGCAACAACGCCAATGGGGCCAAAGCGGCCCCGGCCGGCATCGCGTCGATGGGCATTAAGGCCGCTTGGCCGCCATGCATGCCCGACATCGTGCCCATGTCATGCGTCATGCCGCCCATGTCATGGCCCATATTGCCATGATCCATGCCGGCCATACGGTCAGCATTCGCCCAGGCCAAAACGCCGGTTGCGGCCACGCCAGCACCCACGCCATATTTCAAAAAGTCGCGTCGTTTCATGATGATTCCTTTCTTGGGTCGATGAGGGGGCTATTGAACGTCGTAAATGCCAACGGGCTTGCCCTGCTTGTCCAAGCCCACCATTCTTAAGCTGCCTTTTTTCTCAGGACCCATGCCTGGGGAATTCAACGGCATGCCTGGCAAAGCAATGCCTTTAAGGTGTTTTGGTTTTTCTTTGAGGAGTTTGTGAATCGACGCCACCGGCACATGACCTTCTACCACATAGCCACCCACCTCTACGGTATGGCAGCTAGACGCTTTGCTCGTGCCCAAACGTTTTTGCACGGTAGACATGTTTTCATGGTTCACGGTTTTGACCGCAAACCCATTTTTTTTCAGATAGCCAATATACTCTTCACAACAGCCACAATAAGGGCTTTTGTGAACGGTGGCGGCAATGGGTGCGGCCATGACGGGCAAGGTAAAGGCGGCCAAAAGCACGCCCAATAAAGGAACGAATAAACGGTGTTTCATGAGAGACTCCTAATACTGATGAATAAAAAATAATCGCAATTGAGATTCAGTATTAGGCTTTAGGAGGGGGGGTGACCGGCACGCCAATAATGGACGTAAACCGAGCGTCGGTGGCATTCACCAACAGTGCCAAAGCATTGGGCATCGGCACAGACAATTGCGCCACCGGCAAGGCGGGGATCATACACCCCCCTGCCATGCTCAGACAGGCGACGGCACAGGCATTCAGGCCGCCGTCTGCCATGGGGGCGTCGGCGCAGCAATCAGCGGCACTGGCGGCCGCATCGTGGCAGTCGACCATGGTGGCCATAGTGTGTTCATACAGGGGCATGTCGGTGGCGTGCGCCATCGTCCCAGCCATCAGGCTAGGCACTATCATCATGATCAAAGCCAGGCTAAATGCCGCCAGCTTTTTTAACCAAAGAGAGCGATGCACAATCATCCATGTATAAATTAAGTCAGGCTTCATGATAACACAATGCCGATCAATCATAAAAAACCGGCAGGGGTTTATGATCTGGCGCAAATAAAACTTATTTTGACCGAAGGGGCCATGGCCAGTATCAGGCAGGGGTGGCCCAGCATCGAAGCCCCCGCTGACGCACGGCGCACTTACTTTGGTGACAGCCAGTGGCGCCGATACAAAAACACCACCATGGCCGTGACCATGAGCGCCATGCCGCCCAAAACCATGTAATAGCCATAAGGCCAATGCAGTTCCGGCATGTGGTCAAAGTTCATGCCGTATATCCCCGTAATCAGGGTTAACGGCATAAAAATCAGGGTGATGACGGTGAGTAAGCGCATTTGCTTGTTCAGCTGATTCGACTGATACGACAGGTACACGTCCATCATGCTCAGCAGCAGGTCGCGGCTGCCGTCCAGGGTTTCAATGAGCTGCATGGCGTGATCATAGGCATCACGTAAAAACACCTTGGCCTCTTTGCGAAACCAAATGTCGTCACGCACCAGTCGGCTCAGGGCCTCACGCAGCGGATAAATCGATTTACGCAGGCGCATGCCGTCACGCTTCAGCCGGTAAATGGTTTTTAACACGTCGTCGCCGGCCTGGTTGGCGAAGATGCTTTTATCAATGGATTCAACTTTTGTTGAAAATTCATCGACGACGGAGTAACAATCGTCCACCATTCTGTCGATTAAGTAATAGGCCAAAAACTCGGCGTCTTCTTGGCGCAGCAGGCCTTTATTTTGAATCAAACGGTCATGAATGTCGGAGAATAAGCCCAGGGGGCGATTTTGAAAGGTCAGCACAAAGCCTTCGCCGACGATGAGGTAGACCTGATCGCCAACCAATCGGCTGCCGTCATACTCGAACACCCGCCCGGCAAAGAACAGGTAATCGTCGTACTCTTCAATCTTGGGCCGCTGTTGACGGGTCAGAATGTCTTCGACCACCAGCGGGTGTATCTTAAATGGGGCCAGCATTTGATTGAGCTGGACCGCACTTTTAACCCCAATAAAGTGCACCCACTGGGTTTGCCCTGGCACCTGATCGGGCACCACCTGGGCCAAAAATTCATCGGCCGTGTATTCGGTGACCGTCACATGGCTTTGGTCGTACACCGTGCGCCGAATCAGCGACGACGGCACGGCACGGGTGCCCTGCCGTACCGGCAACGCCACTTCGTGCTGGGCTAGATGCTGCGCCTTGGCCTGTGTTTTCCCCATGCCGCCCCACCTTTCAAATGACTTAGTCGACGTACAGTTCAGAATCGGTTTCAGGCAGGCTGCCTAAGGCCTTAGTGCTGAATTCGCGCCCAATTTTTTCCCAATGCAGCTCTTCTTGTGCCAAGGCGCTGACCGTCAAGGGGTTTAGCCCTAGCCAAGCGCTGGAAATTTTCAGCGTACAGCGCTTCTTGTCCATTTGGAACTTCACCTTGGTGTTGTGCGGAATGCACACGTCTTTGCGGCCACGGCAAAACAGGGCCGCCAGGCGCAAGGACAGCACCGCCGCCCAACAGTATTCTTCAATGCCGATTTGCTCCAGCATTTTTTTCATGTCGCCGCGATGGCCC
>JAGNPU010000274.1 GCA_017989485.1 Neisseriaceae bacterium | reverse complement strand
GTCTAGAAGTTGTTGGGGTCTTCCAGCTGTTTGACCTTTTGTGCCAGCGTCCCTTCAGAGGCGCCAGCGGTGCCGTCGGTTGGGGTGTCAACCGTTTTTTCGGCATTGTCGCCCAGGCATTCTGGGTTAAACACGGCAATGCTTTCTTTGCCATCGGCGTCTTCGGTGACCACGTATTGCAAGCCGCTGCGGTTCATTTTGTGGCACTGACGTTGATACCAGCCGGCAAAGCCGGTTTTGGGCTCGTCGGCGTTGTAATAAAACGCGTTCATCACCCCCGGCAGACCGAGGCCACAAACCAAGCCAGACAGCAGCACGCAAATAAAGGTATAGCCGATCAAAATATCGCTGTAGGCGGCCAGCTGCGGCATATTGGCCACGGCCAGGATTAAGGCCAGGGAAATACCGCCGCGCACGCCGCCCCAAGACAGGATGGTCAAACTGCCGTGGTAGCTTTTGGTCCGCACTTTTTTAAACGGCACAAAGGCCAAAAAATTGCCGGCAAAGCGGGCAAGGTGCAAGATGACAAAGGCCACCACGCCACCGACCAGCAGGTCGACGTGAAAATCAATGATGAACAGCTCCATGCCGATGAGGGTAAACAAGAAGGAGTTGATGATGCCCTCAACGGTGTGCCAAAAATGATTCACCTCGTTGACCTCGTGCTCGGACAAAATCTCCCGCCAGCGGTTGCCCACCACCAGGCCGGCAATCACGCAGGCAATCGGGCCAGAGGCATGGGCATACAAGGCGACCAAGTAGGAGCCGGTGGCCAAAAAGGCGGTGGATAAGATGAGGGATTCCATCTCATGCTTGCCTCTGAGCAGGCGCAACACAAACCAGCCAAAGGCCCAGCCGATGACCACGGCGACCACAATTTCATAGGCTAAATTGCTTAAGGCACCGCCGACGGTGAATTCACCCCCGTTGACCACGGCCAGAATGGTCATGAACAGGGCAATACACACGGCGTCGTTAAACAGCGATTCGCCTTCTAGTTTGACCATTAAGTGATGGGGGGCTTTGACCGAGCTTAGTACCCCTTTAATCCCGATTGGGTCGGTGGCGCCTAGGGCCGAGCCCAATAACAGCAAGACCAGCAGGCCAACGGTGTGGCCGGTCGCCATCTGATAGCCGTATAGGGCAAAGCCGAAGAACAGCGCGCATAAGATGAGGGCGATGCTGGCCAAGATGGCGATGGGTTTGAAATGGGTTTTTAAATCGGAAAGTTTAAACTTCAGCGCCGACGAGGTCAGGATGAAACAAATCACGCCGTTGATTAAAAAATCGTAGAAATTGATTTTTCGGACCGCGGTTTCGATTTCGGCAATGTTGACGTGGATGTAATTGTTTTGCCCAAACAGGCTCACGGCCCATTGCAATAAAAAAACAAAAATGGCGGAGACGATGGGCACGCCAATGGCGGCAGGCAGGCCCAGTACCCGCTTATTGAATAAGGTGGTGGCGATGGACAAGGAAAACACCACCGTAAATATGTGCAAAAAGGAATAACTTCCCATGAGTTTGGCCCAGTTGGTGACTAATAAGCAATATTATTAATGATATTTGAAAAATAGCACAGGTATTTTACGATAATTTTCGGCCAGGTCAGGCGACGGCGGGCCATGAGGGTGGGGGTGAAAAGAGGGTTGCTGAGGGCAATCAACCATCGGTGGGGGCCTATTTCGCCCTCGGCCCGGTGCGTTCAGGGCCGAGGGCGAAGGGGCTTAGGCGTGGCTGGATTCCATGAGGGACGCATTGCCGCCGATGGCGGTGAGGTTAATCGAGCGGGTGCGTTCGGTGACGAAACGCAGGCAGTAAGTGCTTTCGCCAACGGTGCTGAGGGTGGTTGGGTCGGTTTCCGCCACCAGCTGGGTCAGGGCGCCCTCTTGTTGGGCCAGGCGGTTTAACCAGTCGTGGGCGGTGGCCGCGGTGCCGGCGTAGGCAAAGCCGGCCAAGAGCGGATGGGTAATCAGCTGATGGAGGTCGGCGACGGGGGCCACTTGCACCACGTCGCGGCCACAGCCAGCCTGTACCAGCGCCTGAGCGAGGGCGTTGGCCCCAGGGACCTGCCCTTCTGGCAAGGCCAAGACCACGGTGTTGCCGGCCAGTAGCGCGGCGCTGAGGGCGGCCACGGTGGCGCTTAAGGGGGCATCGGCTTCGGCGTGGATGATGAAGACGCCGCGGCCGCAGCAATACAGCTCGTTTAACTCACCGGTGGGCCCTGGCATGACCTGCGTCTGGGCCATGTGCTCGGCCGCACACAGGCGTTGGAAGGCGATCATTTGCTGTGCGGCCTGATCGTTGAGGTTTTGTGCCCAGCGGGCCACGATGGCGTCGCGTTCGGCAAAACCGAGGGCGTCCCATGTTGCCCACTGTTGTAGGGCGTGATTGATTACGTGCATTTGATTCATTCTGTGTCCTTTAATCTGCGCTAAGGCGAGGCCTTAAGCCGTCACTTCGTGGGTGAAACGCAATAAATAGCGAGGGCCGCCAGCCTTGGGGCCGGTGCCGGATAGGCCTTGGCCGCCAAAAGGCTGCACGCCGACAACGGCGCCGACCTGGTCGCGGTTAATGTAGCTATTGCCCACGCGCGCGCGCGCATCAATGTGCTGATAGGTGTGTTCGTTGCGGCTGTGTATCCCGAGGGTGAGGCCGTAGCCAGTGGCGTTAATGGCGTCGATCACCTGATCTAAGTCGGCCGCACGATAGCGAATAATGTGCAAAATAGGGCCGAATTGTTCTTCGCTGAGCTCGCTCATGCGCTTGATCTCAAACGCGGTGGGGGCCACAAACGTGCCCTGCGCACACGCTGCAGGCAGCTGGGTTTGGGCGATGAGCTGGGCCGACTGGGTCATGGCGGCAATGTGGGCATTGAGCTTGTCTTGCGCGGTTTTGTCGATGACGGGGCCGACGTCGGTGCTGTGGTCAACTGGGTCACCGACCTTAAGCTCGGCCATAGACCCTTTAATCAAGGTCACCATGCGCTCGGCCACGTCTTCTTGCACATACAAAACGCGTAGGGCGGAACAGCGCTGGCCGGCCGAGGCAAACGCCGAACGCACCACGTCACGCACCACCTGCTCGGGCAGGGCGGTGCTGTCGACGATCATGGCGTTTTGGCCGCCGGTTTCGGCGATTAAGGGGCGAATCACGTCGGTATTGGATGCGGCCAAGGCACGGTTAATGTGCTGGGCGGTTTGGGTCGAGCCGGTAAAGACCACGCCGGCAATGTCTGGGTGATGGGTCAAGACCGAGCCCACTTCTTTGCCCGTGCCTAAGACCAAATGAATCACATCGACCGGTACGCCGGCCTCGTGCAGCAGCACGATGGCGCGGTGGGCGATGAGCGAGGTTTGCTCGGCCGGTTTGGCCACCACGGTATTGCCTGCGGCCAAGGCCGCGGTGATTTGGCCTAGGAAAATCGCCAGAGGGAAGTTCCACGGGCTGATGCAGACGATGACGCCACGGCCCACGCGGCGTTTTTGGGTGTGCTCACCGGCGTGGTTGACGACGGCGTAGGGGGTGCTGAAATCGTCGGCGGCCTGTTGGGCATAGTAGCGACAAAAATCAATCGCTTCACGCAGCTCGTCGATGCAGTCTTGGAC
>JAGNPU010000021.1 GCA_017989485.1 Neisseriaceae bacterium | reverse complement strand
GTTTAAAATGGAACACGCCATGGGCTTAGGCCGCCGTTAAGCCTGGCCTGAACACAAAAAACCCGAGCGTTGCTCGGGTTTTTTTATGTTGGGTGACGCATGGGGCCGGCGTTCGCCCCGGCCTCCGTCCATTGGTCTGTTTAATGACAGCCAACATGCGGTAGCGTGGGTCAAGCGCAGCGGACCCACGGCCCCAGCACCAAGGCCAACCCCCGTGGGTCGCGACCCACGCCACTCAAACAGAGCCATAAATAGACCATAGCCTGTGTGCGCTTTGGCTACATAAACAGCTGCGGCAGCGACGACACCAGGCCGTAAATCAGCGCCACAATCGGCATCATGATCTTGCCCAACAGGCCCAACACCAAGAGGCCCAAAATAATATAGGTGCCGTAAGGCTCAATTTTTTGAAACTGCATCGACTGCTTGGCCGGCAAGAAGCTGTCCACAAAACGGCCACCGTCCAGCGGCAAAATCGGCAGCATGTTCAGGGTAAACAACACCGCATTGATCAAAATACCGTAATGGGCCATGCGATACAGCGGCTCTTGGTATTCAAACATCACGTGGTTGGCCAAAGCCATGATCAAGCCCCACAACACCGCCATCACCAAATTAGACAAGGGCCCAGCAATCGCCACCATGCGCATGCCCATGCGCATGTTTTTAAAATTGCGGGTGTTAATGGGGACGGGTTTGGCCCAGCCAAAAATAAACGGCGTGGCCATTAAGGTGATTAAGGGCACCAAAATCGTGCCCACCGGGTCGATGTGCTTGATTGGATTTAAGGTTAGCCGCCCCAGCATTTGGGCGGTATTGTCGCCATAGTGCTTGGCGGCATAGCCATGCGCGGCTTCATGGACGGTAATGGCCAGCAATACCGGCAACAGGGCCAATAAAAAAACGCCTAGGTCAAAATTTTGAAACATGGTGGCGGTACTCGCTTTGTGTCGTTGATAACAGGTTTACAAACCAAACAGGCTGCTGTCGCCCTTGCCTTGACGCACCAGCTCAATGCCGTCGGTCATGTCGATCACCGTGGTCGGCTCTAGGCCACACCAACCGCCATCAATGATGACGTCGACGGCATGGTCTAAGCGGTCTTTAATCTCATACGGGTCGGTTAATGGGTCTTCGTCTTCTGGCAACATCAGCGTGCACGACAGCATGGGTTCACCCACGGCCGCAATCAGGGCGCGGGCGATGTCGTTGTCGGGGACGCGCAGGCCGATGGTGCTGCGCTTAGGGTGCTGGGTGCGGCGCGGCACTTCTTTACTGGCCTGCAAAATAAAGGTGTAGCTGCCCGGCGTGGCCGCCTTCAGCAGGCGAAACTGGCTGTTGTCGACCTTGGCGTAGGTGCCCAAATCGCTTAAGTCAGCACACACTAAAGTTAAATGATGTTTTAAATCAATCTGACGAATGGCCAGGATGCGGTTCATCGCTTCTTTATTGTCGAGGCTACAGCCTAAGGCATAGCAAGAATCGGTTGGGTACACCGCCACGCCGCCTTTTTTGATGATTTGGGCGGCCTGTTCAATCAGGCGCTGTTGCGGGGTGTCAGGGTGTATCGATAAAAACAGTGCCATTAAAGGCCTCCTTCTTGGTCAAACTGGGTCCAAATGGGACGGCAAATCTTTGGCAGCTCGGGCGGACAGCCCATTTTACGGCCGCCTTCGCCCTGCACGTGAAAATCACTGCCGGCGCTGGCATACAGTTCAAACTTATCCGCCATCAGGGCAAAATTAATCACTTCGTTCAGGCTATGGCTGCCGCTGCTGACCTCGATGCCGACGCCGCCGGCGGCTTTAAACTCGCCCACCAGCTCACGCAGCGCGGTGGCGCTGACGGTGTAACGGCCAGGGTGGGCAATCACGGCCAGGCCGCCGGCCTCGGTAATCACCCGCACCGTGTCTTCTAAGGTGGCCCAGTCATGCGACACATAGCCGGGCTTGCCTTCGCCCAAATACTTTTTAAACGCCTGCTGCATGTGCTTGACGTGACCGGCCTGCATTAAATACCGCGCCATGTGGGCACGACCCACCATGTCGGGGTTGCTGGCCAGCGCCAAAGCCCCCTCATACAGGCCATCAATGCCTTTTTTGGCCAGTTTTTCCGAAATCCGCGCCAGCCGCTCCTGTCGCCCAGAACGCACCACGGCCTGATGGGCCAGCAGCGCTTCGTTTTGGTCATCAAAATTCAGGCCCACAATGTGGATGCTGCGCCCACGCCAGGTAATCGACGCCTCGGTGCCATTGATGAAGCGCATGCCTAAGCCTTCGGCGGCCGCGCGGGCCTCGGCCAGGCAGCCGGTGTGGTCGTGGTCGGTCAAAGACAGCATGGTGGTGCCGTTGGCGTGGGCCATGGCCATCACCTCACTGGGGCTATGACCCCCATCGGAAACCGTCGAATGACAGTGTAAATCAACGCTCATGCTGGGTCCTTCTCGACGGCAGCGGCCAAGGCCTGCTGCTGGGCGTCATACGCCCTTTTTTCTTCGTAATAGGTGTCCCACACGCAAGGCGTGCAGCCACTGCCACAGCAGGCCCACTCTTCTGGCGCCACCGGCGCTTCTAACACAGGCGCGACATCTGCCTGCTTACTCATCATGTCCTGCGCGCACTTCGATTTGGAACCCTTCGCCGCTGACGATGCTGCCCGCCAGAATTTTGGCGGTTTTACGGGATTCCAACACGCCGTTGACCTTCACCAAGCCTTCGGACACCATCATTTTGCCCTGGCCACCGGTTTCAGACACGCCCACCATTTTCAGCAGGTTACACAAAGCCACGTGGGGGTGGTCTTCTAAATAAAAAATTTCGTTCATTTGGGTTCTCAGTTGCGTGAGGCGATCGCCATGCGTTTGCCTCACCGTTTAAAGCGTTTATTTTACGCTTAATTATTTGAATCACCTAATCACCGCCTAGGGCGCCTCACCTTGCTTAATAAGGGGCTTTAGCCGGTAAAAAAGACAGGTCCATCACATAGTTTTCCGGTGCCTCGGGGATGACCTTCACCGTGATGGTTTTGGGCAAATACGGTTCAGGATCGAAATCAATCGGGTCGCTGCGAAACTGAATCATTTGGCGGGTTTCGGGGTTTTCCCACACCGTGTAAATTTCATAGCGGGTAATGAGGTCATCCCCTTTTTTACGCTGCCACGACCGCACGTTGTCCACATAGGTCGGCACCTCGACGCCATAGGCCATGGCCGCCTGCTCATGCTTGTATTTGGGCCAAATCAAAAAAGACGTCACCAACACCATTACCGCAGCGGCAATCCAAGTCGACGGATGGGGCAGCATCAGGGCCAACACCACAAATATCAACGTCACTACCACAGCCACAATTAACATGGTCATTGTTTGTCCTTTGTTCGGCAAGTAAAGCCACAATTGTACTGACTCAAGGTCAAAATTCAAACCCCATAAATACATAAACCCCAGCTTATTGCTAAGCTGGGGTCCTGAATACACTTTGCCATCATTGTGGTAGTGTTTTGTAGTAGTTTCTCCGGTCTTCTCTATGTACACTTGACGTGTTTTTTATATGAATAGCATACCAGTCTTATGTCACTGATTCTTCAGGACTCTAGTATATTTATTCAATAACAGCAACCATATCACGAGCAAAGGTCTTTTCGCAATACTTGCACTGCATTTTAGTGCCTGATTGTGAACTTTTTACATAAAAATAGCTCTTCACCGGCTCGTTGTGCGTGGCACAATTGGAATTAGGGCAGGAAAAGATGTCTTCGATCACTTCAGGAGACTTCAGGTGTAATTTCTTGGAAACCTCAAAGTTTTCAATCACATTGACGGTGGCATGCGGGGCAAACAGGGCCAATTCATTGGCCTGAGTGTCGCTGAAATGTACGTTTTCGACTTTAATCAAGTCTTTTGCGCCCATGTGGCGACTATTGAGGTTAAATCCAACAGTCACGCGTTCGCCAAGCTGGTCTAGCTTGAACAAACGCAAAATGGTCAGCGCCTGACCGGCTGGAATGTGGTCGATGACCGTGCCTTCTTTTAAGGCTTCAACGTTGCGCGTGTAATCCATATTCATCCCCTTATACCTCTTCATTCAAGACTAAAGCCAATAAAGCCTGGCGGGCATACACCCCATTTTTGGCCTGTTCAAAATAATACGCATGCGGCGTTTTGTCCACGTCCGGGGTGATTTCGTCCACCCGCGGCAAGGGGTGTAAAATCCGCATATTGGGCTTGGCATCGGCCAGCATGTCGGCACGCAAGACGAATTTACCCTGAATTTTTTTGAATTCGTCCTCGTCAAAACGCTCACGCTGTACACGCGTCATGTACAACACGTCGACAATCGGGATGATTTCTTCCAAGGACTCAACAATGGTGTAGGTAACGTTGGCCGCGTCTAGCTCTTCGCAAATATAATCCGGCATGGCCAACTGGCGCGGGGCCACAAAGTAGAATTCACAGCCCCACTTGCTCAAAGCCTGGGCCAAAGAATGCACGGTGCGGCCATATTTTAAATCACCGGCCAAAGCCACCTTAAGGCCTTTCAAAGAGCCTTGGGTTTCGACGATGCTGAACAGGTCTAATAGCGTTTGGGTCGGGTGTTGGTTAGAGCCATCGCCGCCGTTAATCACCGGCACGGCGCTGAATTCACTGGCCACGCGGGCCGCACCGTCTTTAGGGTGACGCATCACAATGGCGTCGGTGTAAGAACCGATGATGCGCATGGCGTCGGCAATGGTCTCGCCCTTCTTGGCACTGGTGTTGCCGCCGTCGGCAAAGCCGATCACGCGGCCGCCCAGGCGCTGAATGGCGGTTTCAAACGACAGGCGGGTACGGGTAGAGGGCTCAAAAAAACAGCTGCCGATCAGCTTGTCTTTTAATAAGTCATCCCGAGGATGGGTTTTTAGGGATTGTGCGGTGGTTAATACCAATTCCAACTCAGGAACGGTAAGCTGAGCAATCGATAAAATGTTTTTTTGATAAAGTAGATTGGCCATTAGCTTTCCTTGCTTTGATTGTGTGCAGGCAAAAAAATACCCCGAATAAACGGGGGATTTTTGATCAATACGGAACGGGAGAACGCTGCGGTTTCAGCAGATTCAGCAACTAATACAACTCGGTCTCGGGTTGTCAGTCTTAAATACATGGTCGTTCTCTCCAATTAAACCCTCAGATTATGCCATGACTTTTTGGGCTTGTCCCGATATTTCTAAACTATTTTACGCTTAATGCTGACGGAATACGACATAACGTGCCACGTTTTCCAAGATTTCGGCACGAGGGCCAAAGCCTGACAGCGCCTTAATGGCTTGTTCTGCCAAGCCTTCGGCATAGCCTCGGGCTTCGTTTAGCCCCAGCAATTTCACATAGGTGGGTTTGTCGTTGGCTTCGTCTTTGCCGGCGGTCTTGCCCAAGGTGGCCGTGTCTTGCGCCACGTCGAGCACGTCGTCTATCACCTGGAAGGCCAGGCCCAAATAACGGCCATAATCATCCAACTGCGTCAGCTGGGCATCGGTCAGCTCAGGACAGCTCAGGCCGCCCAAAACCACGGCCACGCGGATTAAGGCGCCGGTTTTTAAGCCGTGCATGTGTTCTAGCTGCGCCTGAGTCAGCATTTGGCCCACGTTGGCCAAATCGATGGCCTGACCACCGGCCATGCCTTCGCTGCCGGTGGCCACGGCCAAGGCCCGCACCATCCGCAATACGCGGGCTGGAGCCAGGCCATCGGCCTGACTCAATACGTCGAAGGCTCGGGTTTGCAGGGCATCCCCCACCAACAGCGCCGTGGCCTGATCGTAGGCCACATGGCAGGTCGGCTTGCCGCGGCGCAGCAGGTCGTTGTCCATTTCCGGCATGTCGTCATGCACCAAAGAATAAACGTGGATCATTTCCACCGCGGCCAAAGCCCGCGCCAAGGCATCGGCATCATGCTGGCCCAGCTGGGCCGCGGCCGCCGCCAACAGGGGGCGCACCCGCTTGCCGCCGTCTAGGGCACTGTAGCGCATGGCCTCATGCAGGCGGCTGGGCACCACGTCTTCGGTCGGCAAAAACTGCGTCAAGGCCGCTTCTGTTTGCTGCTGCGTGGCCTGCATCCACGCTTGAAAGGCTAAGTCATCCATTTACACATCCAAATCCAAATCAGTCAGCGTGTCGCCATCCAGGACGCTGAGTTTTTGCGCCACGTCGGCCAATTTTTGCTGGCAAAACTTAATCAATTCCCCGCCCTCTTCATATGCTTTTAGCGCTTCGTCTAGGGGCAGCTCATTGCCTTGCATGGCTTGGGTCAGCGTTTCTAGGCGCGCCATGGCGGCCTCAAACGTGAGGGGTTCGGTTTTTTTTACGGTGTCGGTCATGTCTCTATACTCTGTGCACGTCAATGTGCTTCATTGTAACTGATTCAATCAAAAAGTGGGGCCTTCACAATGGCCTTGGCCCAAAATTGACCGCCTTAGGCCGTCGTGTTCAGGGGTAGCCTGATCGGCCACGGTTCGCGGTGAGGGCGCATGCCGGCCGCCCACAAAAAAACGGCTTCCGAAGAAGCCGTTGGGTCAATCAGACCACCGTGGTTACACCTGCCCTAACAGCTGGCGCAGCACGTAGTGCAAAATACCGCCGGCCTTAAAGTAGTCCACCTCGTTCAGCGTGTCGATACGACACACAACGGGGATGTTCACCACGTCACCCGACTCACGCACCGCCACCACCGTCATTGCCTGGCCAGGCTTCACGTCATCGTTCAGGCCCGGAATCGACAGCACTTCACGGCCGGTTAAATCATAGTGGGCGGCGCTTTCACCCGGCAGGTATTGCAAGGCCAAAATGCCCATGCCGATCAGGTTAGAACGGTGGATCCGCTCAAAGCTTTCAGCCAATACCGCTTTGACGCCCTGTAGGTTAGGCCCTTTGGCCGCCCAGTCACGGCTAGAACCACTGCCGTACTCTTTGCCGGCCAACACCACCGTCGGCGTGCCTTCGGCCTGGTAGCGCATGGCCGCATCGTAAATCGACAGCATTTCGCCACTCGGAATATGGACGGTGTAGCCCCCCTCTTTATCCGCCAGCATTTTATTGCGGATGCGGATGTTGGCAAACGTGCCGCGCATCATCACTTCGTGGTTGCCCCGACGTGAGCCATAAGAGTTAAAGTCGGCGGGCAGCACGCCTTTAGACTGTAGGTATAAGCCCGCGGGGGAATCCTTGCCAATATTGCCGGCAGGCGAAATATGGTCGGTGGTGATGGAGTCACCAAAATAGGCCAAAATACGGGCGTTGTTAATCGGGGCCAAAGGCTGTATCGGCGCTTCAATGCCTTCGAAATACGGCGGGTGTTGCACATAGGTCGAATCGGCCTGCCACTCGTAGGTTTGGCTGTCTGGTACGGCTATGCCCTGCCAGGTCGCGTCGCCATCAAACACGCCATCGTAGCCTTTGCGGAACATCTCGCCCTCAACCAGCGCCACCGCATCGGCAATCTCGGCGTTGCTCGGCCAAATGTCGCGCAGATACACGGGCTGGTTCTGGTCGTCGACGCCAATCGGGTCTTTGGCCAAGTCGATGCGGGTGGTGCCCGCCAGCGCATAGGCCACCACCAAGGGGGGCGAACCCAACCAGTTGGCCTTCACCTGAGGGTGAATCCGGCCTTCAAAGTTACGGTTGCCTGAGAGCACGGCGGAAACCGCCAGGTCATGGTCGTCAATCGCCTTGCCCACCGGTTCGGCCAAGGGGCCTGAGTTACCAATACAGGTCGTGCAGCCATAGCCGGCCAGGTTAAAGCCCAGCTGGTCTAAGAAGGGCGTGAGGCCTGCTTTGTGTAAATAATCGGTCACAACCTTAGAGCCGGGGGCCAGCGACGACTTCACCCAAGGCTTGCGGGCCAGGCCTTTTTCCACCGCTTTTTTGGCCACCAGGCCCGCTGCCATCATCACGCTAGGGTTAGACGTGTTGGTGCACGAGGTGATCGCCGCCAGCACCACTTTGCCATGGGTTAAGTCAAAGTGTTGACCGTCTAAGGTCACCGGCACGCTCACTTCTTCATGATTGCTCTGGGTTTTCAAAAACTCATTAAACGCGCCTTGCACCTGGCTTAAGGCCACGCGGTCTTGTGGCCGACGTGGGCCGGCCAGGCTGGTCTCTACCGTGCTCATGTCCAGGTGTAAGGTGTCGGTAAATTCTGGCTCTTCGCCGGGCACGCGCCACAGGCCCTGTGCCTTGGCGTAGGCTTCAACGCGGGCAATCAAGGACTCTTCGCGACCGGTCAGGCGCAAATAACGCAGGGTAATGTCGTCGACGGGGAAGAAGCCACAGGTGGCCCCGTATTCAGGCGCCATATTGGCAATGGTGGCGCGGTCGGCCAAAGGCAGATCGGCCAGGCCGTCACCGTAAAATTCCACAAACTTACCCACCACGCCCTTGGCGCGCAGCATTTGGGTCACGGTCAGCACCAAGTCTGTGGCGGTCATGCCTTCACGCAGGCGACCGGTGAGCTTAAACCCCACCACTTCCGGAATCAGCATGGAAATCGGCTGGCCCAGCATCGCGGCCTCTGCCTCAATCCCGCCCACGCCCCAGCCCAATACGCCGAGGCCGTTGACCATGGTGGTGTGTGAGTCGGTGCCCACTAAGGTGTCCGGATAGGCCCAGGTTTTGCCCCCTTCTTCTTTGGTCCAAACGGTTTGGGCCAAATACTCCAGGTTCACCTGATGACAAATGCCGGTACCCGGCGGCACCACCCTAAAGTTATCAAACGCTTTTTGGCCCCAGCGCAAGAACGCATAACGCTCATGGTTACGCTTCATCTCCATGGCCACGTTGAGGTCAAACGCATTGGCCGTGCCAAACGCATCCACCATCACCGAGTGGTCAATCACCAAATCCACCGGCGACAGGGGGTTAATTTTATTCGGGTCGCCGCCGGCTTTTTTCATGGCCTCACGCATGGCGGCCAGGTCAACCACGGCGGGAACGCCGGTAAAGTCTTGCATCAAGACCCGCGCGGGGCGGTATTGAATTTCGCGCTTAGAGCTGCGGGTGGCCAACCAGTCGCGGATGGCCTCTATGTCGGCCAAGGTCACGGTTTTACCGTCCTCGTAGCGCAATAGGTTTTCCAACAACACCTTCATCGACTTCGGCAGCTTCGACACGTCGCCCAAATGGGCTTCGGCCTTATGGATGTCGTGATAGTGATATGTTTTGTCACCGACGGTTAAGGTGGCTTCGGTATTCAGGCTTTTTTGGTGCTGATTCATGGTTGTGACCTCCTATCATTATTATTTATGATGACGCAATCAATCCAACCGCATCAAAGCCAACCAAAAAAGCACCCCTGACTCACGCGGAATCAGGTGTGCTTTATTGTTTGGTCTTGATGGGCAAGGAGGGTGTGGCGATGACGCCAAAGCCGTGGGGCACACAGATATAGGCCTTCATGATGGTCTCCTTGCCGAATGGTTAATACTCAATCCAGCATACGCCATTTAACCTATTAAATCAAAGCGTACCCGTCCACCCACGGCAAACCCAATCGACCCCATAGCTATTTCGGTGCGTATTGCTTGCTCAACAGCAGCGCAAGCTGGCTGGGCCGACCAGGGGTGTAGTACAGCTGGGTATACAGGAGGCTGTCGGCACCGCGCAAATGACGCCACTGTTTGTCGGTATCGACCAAATCGCTAAACGAGCGCGCACTCGTATGCGCCCGTAAAAAAGCCTGTGCCTGCGCCCGAGACAGCGCCACATGGCGCCGCGGCTCGGGCAAATAAACCACTTCATAGGCTTTTTCCGACGACACCGGTGCCGCCAAACGCGGCGTGACCTGGATGTCTAGCCATTCTACTTTGGTGTGGGTAAAGACTTTTAAGATGCCGTATAACAGGGCCTGATCGACCAGCTCCTGCTGCACCTCTGCCCGATCATCGGCCAACACCAAGGGGTGTAGCTTCACCACCAGGTTATAGGTGTCGGCATGAGCCACTTCTAGGCTGCCTTCGCTGCGGGTATACACCTCACGCTCTTCAAACATGCGCACGGGATGCAAATAGGTCAAGACGTCGGCACTGTTGTAATAATAACCGGTGACGTCATGCTCTGAAGCCGTGGGAGACGGTGTGGATGCACTGTTCGGACGCTCTTTATCGGCCGCATCACAGGCCACAAGCAGGCCAAATAACGGCAGCAATAAACAGGTCTTTAAGCGCAAGCCAACCATAAATCAGACAATCTTATAAGATGATATATCGCAATATGATAAATGAGGCTATTGGTTTTGTCGAATCCAACGCAACCAAGGGGTAAACAGTGCCGGCTGTAAGGCCGCAATCGCCGAGCGGTGCCACACGTTTTGCCCACTCCAAAACGCATCGCCCTCGAGGGTGGCCAGCAGGCCGCCGGCCTCTTCGAGAATGAGGGCGCCCGCGGCATAATCCCACAGCTTTTGGCCGCCATGCACGTACACGTCGTAGCGTCCTGCGGCCAAATAACACCAGTCTAAGGTGCTGCTGCCCATGCTGCGCTGGCTGCCACAGGGCGACAAATTCTGGATGCGGCTGGCCAATTTGCCAGAGCGTAGGTATTTGACCTCCACCCCCGCAATCGCCTCATTCAGAGGGTTAATCGTGTGCTTAAGGGGCAGCGCCACGCCGTTCATAAAGGCGCCGCCATCGCGTTTGGCGTAAAACATTTCCTGCGTCGCAGGGTTATACACCACGCCCAGATGGCTTTTGCCGCCGCGCACATAGGCCACCGACAGGGCAAAATGCGGCAGGCCGTTCAAAAAATTGGTGGTGCCGTCTATGGGGTCAACCACCCACACGCCGGCCTCATGGTGTTGCCATAAGGCGTGTTGCTCAGCCTCGGTCATTTCCTCACCCAGCACCGGACAGGCCACAATGCCCCCCAAACGTTGGGCAAACGCCGCTTGAGAAGCAATGTCGGCTTCGGTAAACAAAGAACCATCTTCTTTTTTCCCTCTACCGACGCGCAAAAACCGAGGCATGACCTCGGTTTGGGCGACTTCTCTGACCAAATTAATCAGCTGATCTAACACTCACTTCATCCTTTGGCTCCACGAGCCATATTGATTAGCCAACCCAGCACTAAGGCAACGGCAGCTGGCAGCAACCACTCCATAGAAATGTCTCGGAATGGCAAGAAGGCAATGGCCTCAGCGGCAAACACTGACAGCAAGCTTACCACCACCGTGGTGTACACCGCCATCTGCATGGCCAAACGATTCACCGGCACCACCAAGTTTAGGTAAATCAACGCAATCAACACGATGATGATGGGGTAAACCACCATTAACACGGGAATCGACAGGCTAATCACCTGATTCAACCCCATGGTGGCAATACCAAAGCTTACCACTGTAAAAACCACGGCGTAAGTCTTGTAGCCAATTTTTGGGTAAATCGATTGAAAAAAGGCACTCACGGCCACGACCAGGCCGGTGGCGGTGGTCAAGCAAGCAAGGGTCACGATGATGCTCAACAGATAGCGGCCAAAGGCACCGTAGGTCATATTGGCCACTTCGGTCAAGATATACGCGCCCAGGTTGCCCGGCACGGCAGCGCGTTCTGCTGCGGTTAAGGCGAAGTGGTTACCCACCCAGCCCAAAGACACATAAACCAAGGCCAGGCCTAAACCCGCCACTAAGCTGGCCAGCACGGTGTATTTGAACAAGCCGGTTTCGCGGGTCACGCCCGTGGCCTTCACCGCACTCATGGCAATCATGGCAAACGCCACGGCCGCAATGGTGTCCATGGTTTGGTAGCCTTCAACAAAGCCATCAAAAAAGGGCGCGGCCGCGTTAAAGCCTTCTTGGGTTTCCGTGGCGCCAGGGCCCATCACCATAAAGGCGCGAA